>JBGTMK010000884.1:0-6492 GCA_041743605.1 Nostoc sp. | reverse complement strand
TCGGCACGGTTTATGCTCGACGAAGATGCTGTTTTTCTGCTCACATCTGATGGTTTAAGTGATTTTGATCGGATAGAGGAATACTGGGAAACAGAAATCTTGCCGATTCTAGTTGGGGAAGCAAATATAGTAAATGTTGCGGATAGATTAGTCGAAATCGCTAATACGAAAAATGGACATGATAATGTCACCATCGCTTTAGTCCACTATCAAGTTCAATACTGGGAACCAGAAATTACCATCCAAGCAGTGATTCCAGAGAGTTATTCTGCCAAAACTGTTGATTTTGCTTCCAGAAAGCCTGACGCAACAGTTTTAGGTGGCCCAAACCACAAAACTCAGGTCATTCCCGAAACGGAGCCAGCCAAAACCCGCAGTTTACCGCTACAGTGGATAGTTCCATTAATATTTGTGGTAGCAGCAGGCGCTCTAGGATTGTTTGTCAAGCAACTGCGATCGCCATCAGGAGCCTCTCCAGTTTTTTCCAATCCATTACAAACTCAAAACCCTGTCATCGAAGCGACACCCGCAGCGCGATCGCTTGCTAATCTTTCTCCTGGTTGGGTAATTAGAACCAACAATGACATCTCCTTGGGAAACGACCAATCACTTCCCCGTGGGACTTTTTTAGAAGTTATTGAGAGAAAATCAAATCCCCAAATTACTTCTGGGAATTTTTCGGTGTCTATGCGAGTCTGTGCCAATAAAAGCACACAAACTTCAGCTAATAGTAATAAACCAGCAGTAACTGCCTCAGTTCCAGCAAATTCAAAACCTTTGCCAGCAACTGTATTGCTAGACTCCTCCCAACTAAACCGCTTTGGCGTCTCTGTTTTACAATCAAATGCACCAAGTCCATGTAAAACTGTCACGCAACCGCCAGCTACTCAAACACCTAACACCAGTCCAACTTAATCAAATACTCGATAAACTGGTAAAAACCTGGAATAATAACAGATAACAATCATAGTCAAAAACTTACAAGGTCAAAAAAGTAGAAAATTTTCACCTTGGAGAATTGTTATCAAAACAAAATTCAGGAGTCAGGAGTCAGAATGGGCTAAACCTTAGCTATCCGCTAACAGAATGGATTATGTACGACTGGTAGATAGCGCAGCGTTAGCGAGTATTCGAGCGTCTGAATAACCGAGTTTAAGACCCCAACATATTTCTAATTTGGTGCAAAACAACTAATGCCGGGCTTAAATCCCCCACTTATTTATTCTGAATTCTGGCTTCTGAATTCTTCTATTGAAATTATTTTTTTTAGCTTTTAGTTTAATGAATCCATGCCATCCCTGAATTTGGCGATCGCCCGTCTCCTAAATACTGGCACTGACAACTTCGCTATTTGGGTGGTCAAGGCTCCCTATCCCAGTGGCTACGTTTTACGTGACTGTGTATGGCCTGTTGAACTGACCCAAGTCTGGCAAGAATGGCAGCAGATGTTTGCTGGTCATGGTCGCTTAGATATTTCCCCAAACTCAACATCTCAAAAGTCCAACCCATTTCCCATAGATTGGATTTCACCCCCTTCAAGTCAGACTACTGGCCCCTACAGCAGTCGTCTGATGCAATACTTGGGAATGAATTTATGGCGCTGGATATTCGACGGGCAAATTCTTGGTAGTCTAGAACGCAGTCGCGGTATTGCTATGGGTCAGCATACACGTTTGCGCTTTCGACTAGAAATTCGTGACCCCCATCTGATCGCTTTCCCTTGGGAAATTATGCAGCGTGAGCCTGGTCAATCGGCTATGTCTCTTTCTCAAGATTTGCTATTTAGTCGCACCAGTAGTGAAGTTGACCCCTTACCGTATTTGCGAACTGACCAGGCTTTAAGTATTCTGTTGGTTTTAGGTCATGATGAAAAGCTGCAACTAGAACAAGAAGCTGCAATCTTACAGCAAATTCTTATAGATACGCCTGTCGATGGTAATTCCCCAAGATATGCACCTTGTACCGTGAATCAACTCCTACAACCAACTCCTCAGGAGTTGATTCAAGAATTAGAAAGCAAACCATATAATGTTTTCTTTTACGCAGGACATGGTCTGCCAGACCCAGACGGAGGGTTACTGTTTTTGCGACCGGATATGCCCCTGAATGGAATAGAATTGGCGCAAGTATTGACCCGTACAGGTGTGAAACTAGCACTTTTTAACGCCTGTTGGGGCGCACAACCAGCTGCGATTAATCATCAAGCTATCCCTGCCAGCAGTTTAGCAGAAGTACTGATTCGTCATGGTGTACCTGCGGTTTTGGGGATGCGCGATGAAATCGCTGATCACGAAAGCCACAGTTTTATTCAAGCCTTTACCGAAGCTTTGCGATCGCACAAACCAATTGATGAAGCTGTAGCACAAGCTAGGCAAGAGTTATTAACACTGTATAAATTTAATCAACCTGCTTGGACTTTACCTGTTCTCTACCTGCATCCAGATTTTAATGGCGAACTGATTAAGAACCTAGATGAAGGGGTTACGGAACTACCAGATACAGCCATTCCTGATATAGGTTCCTCAGTTCCGATCGCTTCTTTGCGATCGCTGATCCCAAAAGGTAAAACCTGGCCACTGCGTTATGGAATCACCCGCATCGGCCGCACGAAAGACAATGATATTGTTATTCCCGAACCATCTGTATCCAAACGCCACGCCGAAATCTTCTGTCGCAATACTCTTACTGATGCTAAACTGGTGCGAACTTATTACTTGCAAGATTTTTCCACCTACGGGACAACGTGGTTTTTAGGGCCTAATGGTTGGCAACAAATCCTCCGAGAGGAAGTGCCTTTGAAATCGGGAATGCAGGTAAAGTTTGGAAGTGCTAGAGGTGAAACCTGGGAGTTTGTTATTCAAGACTCCTAGCAGAGCTATTTGATAAATGGATTTTGTGTTAAGCATCAGCTTTTAAAATCTGTTTTTTTTAAAGAAAAAAGCAATAGTTTTTGCGGAAATCTCCTCTGAGAAATTGTAGCTGTCAATACCACCAAATAATCGTGAGGTAAGAAAATATGGCTAATAAAATTAACGGCTCAGATACTTTCTCTTCTTTGCCATCTCAATTAAACTTAGAGTTATTAGAAGCCTTATTGGAACCAGAGGATGCTAATTATCCTTGGAATCCAGGTGATGAAGAATCAGAAGTTTATTTTCAGGAACTAGAACAACAGTTTGGAATGGAAGATTTGCAGGGCGTTGAACTCATGAGGCGATCGCAAGATTTTTACAGCCATCTAGACACACTTTGGTCTAATATTGCTTCTACACCAGAATACACTGATAACCTACAACAGGCTGTAGTACTAAATCTCCAAGAAACATTACGTACTAATTTTTGTGCCCGTGTCCCTCAAGCATTGCTCAACACCATCGCCACCAAAGCTGCTGAAATATTTGCTGCTCGCCAATTAATGGGTGAGCAACTAGTTGAGTGCGTTCAGACAGTACTACCAAATTGGGGAACAGAGGATCTTTTAGTTTTGGCTCGTCCTTTTGCTTACGCTATGCGAAGTAGTGAATCGCAAAACGCAGCATCTGCCCTCAGTAATCTTAACAATAGCGAGTGGACAGCTTTATCAGAAGTGGAAAAAGCAAAGGTTAGTTTAGCGATCGCTTCTTATGCTTTCAGTCAACTCAACAAGTCTCAGCCTGAACTATGAATGGGGAATGGGGAATGGGGAATAGAAAAAGCTAAAATTTTTATCATGCGTTGTGTTCGCGTAACCCGCCCTTTGCGTTCACTCTGTTCAGAGGCATCTATTATAAAGATGCCAGTTTGGCTTATGCAAAGGCGCAAATAGAGAGTCGAAAATCAAGACTTTTGTAAGAAGTTCAATGATTTTTATTTATCTAGGTATATTTAGCCCACTATATAATAGACACTACGCTAATTTTCAAACTAGTTCATCTATCCCAAGAGGTAAATATTCAAGCATTGGGCATTGATTGTTCTTCCCCATCTCCCCCATCTCCTATTTCGGCCCCAAAAATCGGGTAGCAAAATTTTGCGATCGCGTCGGTGATAGCGCCCGTGCTTTGAGAATTGCTGCCATCAAAAAAGCGTAAGACAACACCCCAACAACTACCAACAGCAAAGCATTGATTGATCCTGTAGCATTCCACAGAGCGTGGAGCGCAGAGGCACTAAGATAACCAATAGAAAGAATTTGCCAACTTCTACTAGGTTTAAGAACAGCCAACCCGATAAAATAACCCAGGTAGCCACTATAAGCCATGTGTCCAGCTACAGAGCCTAAAATTCGCGGAATTAGCAGTTGTAAACCCGCGAGTTGACCAGCAGCGCCTATACCCACCTGTGCAGTGACATTTTGAGTTATATCTGGCACATACTGACCGAGGGTTTCCAAGAGAGTGAAACCCACAGCTGAAGCTGTTCCCAAGAGAATACCATCTAGAGGTTCCAAGACCCCAATCCGTTCCCGCCAAGGTGAAGGTAATCCACTACCGATAAAATATGCGCCGATTACAGGTAATGCCTTGAGTAATTCCTCCATCAACCCAGCGCCAAAAAACATCCGTACCAACAACTCTGTGAAAGTAATAGATTCTTGGGGTGAGGGCAAGTTTCCAGGAAGGATGCCGCGAAACACAAAGATAAATAGATCCAACACCGGACTGATCAAAATCAGGGTCGTACTTAATGCCGCAGCCATTAGCACCCACCAAGGCTTCTGTTTGCCGCAAAGTTGGTAAACAAAATAGTAGGCAGCGAAGGCGATGTAAGTTGCTACGATTACCTGATTGTCTTGAGGACGACCGACTGTAGCAAACATCAGCACTACAAAGACTACGGTCAGTATTCCCGGTACAAGATAAGCTTTACTTGTTAAATCTTTACCAGTGGAAATAATCGGAAAAAGCTGGGTGAAGCTAACAGAATCTGGCTGCTTTAATTGTGTGTGGCCGTGGAGGTTCGTCGCTGAAGGCAGCGGTATAACTTGGTTCACCGTCGTCGCCGGGGTGAGTAAGGTATACTCATACTCAAAAACGTATTGCGGGCCATCAGCACCTAGAGAAATGCGATCGCCTGGGTGCAATTCCTGACATTCATACAACCGTTGTCCATTCAAATAAGTGCCATTAGCACTATTTAAATCACAAAGTACCCAGCTAAATTTGCTATCTGGGGATAGAGAGAGGGGACGAACCACCGCATGACGACGAGATACCATTCGGTACATCATGGCATCCAAGACAACTTGGCAGCTGGGGTCGCGTCCAATTACCATCTCTTTACTGGGGGGCAGCGAGTAGCGAGATTCTGATCCAGAAGCTGCCCCATTACCAGACACTAGCCGCAGAAATGCATTATGTCTTGCGTTTTTGCCTGTCATCGAGTTAGTGTGCGTTTCTAAACTTATTCTTCTTCATATAATTTGGCCGCAGGACTAACCTTAGCCACATCAACAGCAGCATTGCTAAATCCACTATAGCTTCACTTACTGCTAAGAAATTTAAAATTCTAGATGCAAAATTTTAAATTGTTTCACTTAATGTAAATAATTATTCCATCTACTGAGAGTTTGTCCTAAAACTGGTTTGTTAGGGGGATAAATCAGATTCTATTGGTGATGTACTTTTGACATCCTAGCTGCAAATTAAACCCACGGCAATTTATTAAAAAATAGTAGTTTTTACTGCATTTAGTTCCATTTCAAAAATATATAATTTTCAGTCGTCTGTTGTAAGCCAGTACGATTGTATTATCTGAGGGCGGCAAGTTAACAAAGTGTAATGCATCCAACAGATTTGTTCTGTTAAGACTATTGACTAATTAAAGCAGATGGAATTCTGCGATCGCTCTAGAAAAGTTTTTATTTTCATGTCCTGGCTGGCTGAGTTTAATCAAGGCAAAACGCTGTAAGGGTGTTAAAGCTGCCCAATTTGCCTGTGTCAGGGTTACACCTATTTCTTGAGCTTTTTCTTGGAGGCTGGTTGGTACAGTGGCAGAGTCTAGCCATGCGGGATGAGGCTCAATAGGCAATTGTGTCGCTGGTATACCCGTGCGTTGTAAAATTAGCTGCTGGATATGTTCTCGGTAAAACTTAATTTCTGTTTCTGTTGTACAAGGTAATTCGACTAAAGCTTGATGCTCGGCTGTAGTCATTTGATTCCAATCAGGTAATTTTAGCTTGATGCCACAGGTATCTAATTTACAACGCACCTGCATAGGGATGCAACGCAAAGAATCAACAAAGTCTGCTTCAAATTGGAAGAAATCTATCATTGCTCGGCAAACCTAAAGTTGATGGTGAATGGAGAATAGGGAATGGGGAATGGGAAAAATAGCAAGTTTTGTAGCGGTGACTAAATCCCTATTACGAATTACGTTAGCGTAGCGGTAGTGAGTCCGCGTACTCTTACTCTTAAAGCTTGCTACGCTTTTAGCGTCTGTCTTCGACACGCTACGCGAACGTAGAGAGTGTCATTACGAATTACGAATTACGAATTACGAATTATTCTAACT
>JBGTMK010000883.1:0-3541 GCA_041743605.1 Nostoc sp. | reverse complement strand
AAAGACTGATTGTAGAGTGCGATCGCTTTGCCCCATTCTCCTAAATCATCATATATGTAACCCAGTTCGTGGAAAACACTGGCTTTTATTCCTGCTAAATTTTCATCGTCTTCAGTTAACTTTAAAGCTTAATGTTTAGCTACATTTGGAGGCACTCTGTCTAAGTTATCGAAAATAATTAAAAATCCTTTTTCATATTCAGGATATTTTGATTTAAGCTTGACGAAAGCATCACCTAACAACAAATTTATATCTGCTTGTAAACGACCAATATCTTTTTGTAAATTCTGGCGAACCGTTCTTCTTTGTATGTCAGCGCCTTTAATTTGAGCCTGTATTTTACCCAATAACTTTGAAAGAAAGGGAATTTTTATTCCTGCTTCCGCCTCAGCACCGATACTTGCTGACCTTTCAACTGTTTGTTCAGTTTCTTGAGTAATTTCTTTAAACCAAGACTCAAAATTAGTTAAAAGTTTTGCATCAAAATTTAATTCTGATGTGTATAGGACATCAGCAACTTTTTTAATAATTACCAAATATAAATCTGTGTATTCTGCGTCTAATATATCTAGTTCAGCGTCGGCTTCTATATAAATAACTTTATATTGAGATTCCCATTCTTGCTGAATCTTTCTTAATTCTGTACTTTTACCGCATCCCCGATGTCCAGTAAATAGAAGACTGCAAAACTCTGCGGGTTCCAGAAAATCTAAGCGTTTTTTAATAGTATTAATTGCTTCTGTCTTGCGGACTTTTGATAAATTAACATAATAACGTTCAATATCTCTACTACTCACTAAAGGAGCTACATCACAAACACGAAAAGCAGCTTTGAGGGTATTAGCACGATTAGCGGGTAAGGAACTCATCAGGTGTTATTTATATGAAGAATTTATATATACATATTTTACAGCACCGGAATCTTAAAGCTTCTTGGCGTTAGAGAACTTTTAGGAATCACTGGCGCTCAACCAAGATTCTTGAAGTGGTAGTATATTCAGGAATACCTGGCGTTAGATGACCAACAGAATTGTATAATGTCTCTTGCTCCTTGGCGAGGCGCGATCGCTTCTCGTGCTTATCTCGATAATCCAAAAATCCCCACAGTTTTTGTTTACCAGTTGCTTGAGGGTCAATACCAAGTTCAAAAGTTTACGGGCAATGACCGTATTATTTCTATTACTTTCCCCGAACTAGCATTAAATGTTAAACAAGTTGTTGCTGCAAGTCAAATCCAAAAACTATGAGAAGTTCTAAAAATGGTATGGACTCCTCTACACGCAAAAATACATCGCACCATCCGATCGCGCCACTTATTTGAGCGCAACCAACGGCTATTAGTCGCTGTCTCCGGCGGACAAGATTCTCTTTGTTTAATAAAATTACTTTTAGATTTACAATCCAAATGGGGATGGCATTTAGGTATCGCTCACTGCGATCATCGCTGGCGTTCTGACTCTGAAGCTAATGCTCATCACGTCGAAAACTTAGCTAAAAGTTGGGATATACCCTTTTATTTAGAAACAGCGAACAAACCGATAAATAGTGAAGCAGCTGCACGCGATTGGCGCTATCAAGCTTTAAGTGCGATCGCACAAGCAAATAATTATCAATATATAGTTACAGGACACACCGCCAGCGATCGCGCCGAAACTCTCCTCTATAATTTAATTCGCGGTACTGGTGCTGATGGTTTACAAGCCCTGACTTGGCAACGCCCTCTAACTACAGGCATTATGCTAGTGCGCCCATTATTAGAAATTACTCGTTCACAAACAGAGGAATTTTGTCAAGAATTTAAATTGCCAATTTGGGAAGATTCCACCAATCAAGATTTGCAATATGCCCGCAACCGCATTCGCCAAGAATTATTACCATATTTGCGAAATAATTTCAACCCCCAAGTAGAATCAGCCTTAGCCCAAACAGCAGAACTTCTTCAAGCAGAAGTGGAATATTTAGAAAAAGCTGCCCAGGAGTTGCGGGATGGGGCATTAGGCATGGGGGATTGGGCATTGGGCATGGGTGAGAATGAAGAATTACCTCTTTCTCCCCTACTCCCCACTCCCCACTCCCCACTCCCCTTACGCTTAAATCGTCGGGTATTGCAGAAAGCACCATTGGCACTGCAACGTCGGGTGATGCGTCAGGTATTGCAGCAAATACTAACTGATGCCCCCAGTTTTGAACACATCGAAAAATTAACGGGTTTAATTATAGCGCCCAACCGATCGCAAACCGATCCATTTCCTGGTGGTGCGATCGCTCAAGTAGAAGGCGACTGGATCTGTTTGAAATAGTAATTTCAAGTTTATTTATAGAGTAATAACTAAGCTCATAGTTCGTACTTGGACTTTAATCTAGCTAAAGCCCAAGTACTTGTTAAGACGCTAATAATTCTGGCTGAGGCATTAAACTCTGGAGAGTATGACGCAACTGTGCGATCGCTTGGACTTGAGAATCACCAGTTTCCTGGAATTGATCCAAAGATTCTCCAATTCCTTGCAGCTTTTGCCGTAATCCATCTAGAGAATCCTGAATTGGTTGTAGTGCTTCTTGATAAAGATTTACTCGACCACAACATTCAGCAGTTGTTCTTCGTAGAGATAGCAAATTTTCCTCAATCGCTTTCAGTTCTTGGCGCTTTTCATCTAGATCGTGAGTTTGATTGTCAATCATTCCCTGATTTAGCTCAACACCAGAACGAATCTGGTCAATTTCACGTTCCAGCTTTTGAATTTCTTGTGAATATTGTTGTCGCTGGGTTTCAATTTGTAACAGAATTGGTTCTAAATTAATTTTGTTGTTACTTTCTTCTTCAGTAACAGTATGTCCTTGGCGTCGCAGCATTACAGCTTGGTGTTGCTTGAGAAACTTCTGATGCTGTAGCATATTGCGGCGTTGTCCCACCAAACTGGAGTTTAGCATCTGATAAAGGTCTTTTTCATCAGTTAGTTCTAGTTCCAAATTGATGTGGTCATTGTCAGATGCGTGATTTAATTTAGTTTGGAGTTCTTCTATAGCTTCTTGTTTATATGTCAGTTCTTGTTCTTGATCGTGAACAAAGCTAGCATCTATTTCTAACTTGTGCTGCAAATCTTGCACTATCTTTTGTAGTTCTTCTAAAGGCATTTTCTCTAAAGCTTCCACATCAGCTTGCTGGCCGAGAACTACATCACCAGATGTTGCAGCTAAAGAATGCATCTGTTGATATAACTCTTCGGCGCTTCGTAACTGCTCTTTAATTATCCGAGCATACTCTTGCTTGCTGGTAAGGTCTGCTGTATTCACCTGCAATTGGGCTGTATGCTGGGCTAGAGAATTTTGTGCTTGTTGCGATGCGTTTTGGCGATCGCTAAAGGTTTGTGACAAGCGTTCAACTTCTTCTTGCTGTTGAGCGATCGCAGTTTTTTGCTCCTCCAGTTTTTGCCAATGTGGCATCAGAGTAGCTTGCTGTTTTTCGATTAATTCAAAAGCCAGATGGAGGTGTTCTCTGACTGTTTCTGTGGGAGCAATGCGAGTAGACAAGCGATCGAGTAAC
>JBGTMK010000882.1:0-4930 GCA_041743605.1 Nostoc sp. | reverse complement strand
TTTTTCAACCCCCTCCCTGCATCTCTTCAATCTCAAACAAGCTAATTAATACTCCTGCCAGGGGAATTGACAAGAAAACTCCTATCAATCCTGCAACCTTAGCCCCTACTAATAAGGCAAAGAACATAAAGACTGGATTCATATTGATTGAGCCTTGCATAATTCGCGGCATAAGTAGGTTTTCTTCTACTTGTTGCAGGAGGACACAACCAATTAATACTTGTATACTCAGCCAAATTCCTTGAGGTAAAACAATTAGAGAAACTAGAGTAATTCCAATTGTTGCCCCGATGCCAGGAATTAAATCAAATATAGCCGCGATCGCTGCCAAAAATAAAGCATAAGGTAATTGCAAAATAATGAATACGATAAATACTGAAATTCCAAAGAACAAAGATAACAATAAGCGTCCCCAAAAGAAGCCTAAAAAGTTTTGTTGAATTGCTACCGTTAGTTTTTCACGAAAATTTTGCGGAAAAAGCTTTAAAATAAAATTCCAAACTCTTTGTCCATCTAGCAACATAAAGAAAGCTACAACTGCGATCAAAATTAAATCTATAAAATTAAATAGTAAACCTTGAATAGTGACTAAACCACTAGCAATGAATGATAATACCTGATTTCTGAGTTCCTCTTCTATTGCTTTAAAATCAACTTGAAAATTTAAATTTATCAAAAAGCCTTGTAATGTTTCTAATAGAGAAATGACAGAATCTAGGAATTTAGGCGCTTGATTAACCAGTTCTTGACCTTGAGATAAAATTGCAAAACCCAGTGTAGCTATCAACCCTATCAGAAGAAGTAGACTGAGTAAAAAAACTATGATAACTGCAATACTATGTGGTAAAAAACGCTCTAACCATCGGACTGGATAACTGAGTAAAAATGCTAGAATACCTGCAAAAATAAAAATAACGATTACTGTCGCAAAATAACTCAAAAGTTGGACAATTCCCCAACCAAGTGCAAAGAGTAATACATAGCGAATCAGTTTTGCATTATTTAATTGCTCCCAGAGCTTTTTGATATTAACATCATTCATGTTCAAAAGATTTAACTTAATATTACCAATACTTATTGAAAACTTAAGTAGGTGGGCGTAAATAAAGTTAACTGGTGAGGATCGTCATTTGTCCTACCCCTGCGGGTGACGCTCCTTTGTCGCTACCGCTGCGCTAACACTGAAAGCGTTCTCGTAAGAGTAGCCGCTGACGCGTCTATGTCATCCGTCATTGGTAAAGATTTTAGGTGTGTTTACTTTTAATAACATAGTTTGGTTTATTCCCGCCTACCTACTTAGATTGTTACGTCTAACTACGCCATCGAAGTGTCTTTTCTTTAATTGGGTTAACAAAAGAACGTCCCTGTATTTGAGAGCGAGCAAATTCTGCTTTTAATCTATAATACCAACGGGCTTGGGCATCAGCATCTCCAACTAAAGTTAAGGAGGGATGATGTTTTAAGCCGATTTGTTGTTTAAGCAAAATTTCTCGATCTTGATTGAGAAAACTGCGCGTAAACCATAGTAACAATGGCTGGAGAATAGGAAACCAAGATAAAGTTGTGTAAAACATAGTTGTTTCCTCAGTCTCAGTTTCAGAAATGGGAGTAATTGCTGTTAAGTTACAGACTATATGTTTATCAGTAGACACCCGCTCAATACGAATTCCCGGTAAACGGAATGAGATTTCGATCTGTGGATTGCGTCCAATCAAGCGATAGAACAAGGTTTGTTGTTCTAGTGGGTGCTTTCGCATGGTAAAACCGTACAAAGATGGTTCAAAGGTTTTGACTACCTCCTTCAGTGTTTCAGGGGAACGCCACCACCACGCCTGGTGAACGAAAGCAATATGAGCAGGATCGATCAATCCTACTACAGCATGATCAACATCACAGGAAAAGCAGATTGACTCAACGGCTTGGTGGCTTTGATCGCCAAATTCAGGGATTCGTGGAATTTCTTCTAGTATTAAGGAAGTCTCATCATTTGACATATAAATCCAAATATTTCCTTGCGCCTCTTCTATTGGATAACTTTTCGTTTCACTTACCTTAGCAAAGACTGTACCCGAGCGATCGCGACTAAAAACTATTAGTTCATTTAAGAGGGTTTTTGAAATTATTTGTCCAGATTTTAGCTGCTTACTGGGTAATGCATAGTACCAAGTATTTCTTAAAAACAAAGGTGTTTTAGCCATATTTAGAATTGGGGTTAAAGCAATTGTGCGATCGCAATTTGTGAGTTTAAGTAAGTCGGGGCAATTAAAGCTAACTGGTGGGGAGTGTCATTTATCCTTTGTCATTTGTAATTCAGGAGAGATATGTTGCAAAAACTGCTTAAGACATAAAACACATCTGTTCTCAGTGGTTACTTTGAGGATGCTATAGCAACCCAAATTGAATTGTGAGAAAATACCGAGACTAAAAGTACTTATTCTATAGCTTTTTAGGTTTTTTATCTCTCACATTCATTGCTATACAAAACAATGCCAGCTTCTAGAAAAGCTAGGTAAAGTTAGCAAGTACAGAGAAAATATGCTTAAGCCAATGCTATGTATTTGCACTTGGTTTAACATCATGTTGCGGGAGGATAGTTTTTGTGACGTATCGCACTGCTGTTTCGCTCAATCCTAAGCAAACGAATTTTCTTTAAAGGATGCACAACGGGAGATATTAACCTATCAAAGAAACACGACTATTCAATGTGTTCCACACGAATACGACAGTCTTGAATTAACAGGCAAAGCATTTCCGTTAGTATAAAACTTGGTGGAATGTTAAGTATTTCGCCTTAGAGCCTTAGATATTAAGGTGGAAAACTGCTTTGACTGATTCTTGCTATAAACTTCATCTTACTTAACTCTAATCACTATTAGGCGCTACCAAGTATATTTGGCTAAAACATAATTGGTTAAAGGGAAGTTTATCATATATTTATAAATATGTGCATAAAAATATAACCTTCCAGCAATTCTAAATTCAAATAATCAAGACGTATTAGGCGATTTCCACGGTGCGGACTCCGAGATCATAAGTAAGGGTTAAGTGCTGTCAGTTATTAAAGCAAGTAGCTTTCGTAAACTGCATATACCAGAACAGACGAAAATCTTTCCTCTCCAGTGCCCATTTTCAAGCTAGCGACTGAAATCGAAGATTCAGTCTTCAGAATTTTAGAGTTTTACCCCGATTTATCGAGCCGTTACTGAATAAGTATTTAAGAGGTTGTTTTAAAAGTGGTTGTCTGTAGTTGTAGACACTTATTGATCCCTCCGATCAAGCCTTAAAAAGGAGGGAACCGGAATCAAAGCCCCCTTTTTAAGTTAATACGCTTGGGTTAAACATTTCTTCCTTCTCTTTGATCCTTCTCTACGAGACGCTGCGCGTAGCTTGGCTTCGACCTAGGAGTATGCGGTAGCCTGTGGCAAGCCGGTGACGCTCCTTCTCTGCGAGACGCTACGCGAACGTCGCTACCGCTTCTCTACGAGACGCTGCGCGAACGCTAATGCATTTACGTTAAAAAATTTGACCTTGACAAAGGGTTTTCACCTTAACTGAATCGTATTGCTTTTTAAGGACGATTTAGGAGGATCTAGAATCTTTTGCTACCGACAAGAGTACTTTTAAAATATCCTCCGAGATAAGTAACTAGTTAGAAACGTTGTTAGTCAGTAACAAGTGGTCAAATTTACACACTACTAACTACTTTTGAGTTGTCGTTGAAGACCTCAATAATTATGTTGATTTACACTTAGTTACTTATCTTTGTTTTTTATACACATCTCAAAGATTATGCGAATCATACATATTTTGAACCACGTTCAAGAAATAGGTAACGGCATTGTGAATGTGGCTGTGGATCTGGCTTGTCTACAGGCAAAATCTGGTTTTGAGGTAGCGGTTGTTTCTGCTGGTGGTGAATACGAGAGTTTACTAGATATCTATGGTGTCAAACACTATCAACTAGATCAAAGGCGGAAACCGATAAGTATTATCAAAGCAGCTATACGTTACCGAGCGATCGCAGTAAGTAATGCCAATATGCTGCACGAGTGGAAACACCGGGCAAATCAAAACCTAGAGTGGCTGAGTGTTGACCGTGTTCATCAGGAAACACTGGCAGTGTATGGTGAGTTAATTACAGCAACGCCATAGATGCTCGTTCCCAGCCCAGAGGCTGGGAATGTATTTTGAGAGGCTTTGCCTCTCGTCAAGCCACTGGAGGCGGCAGCCTACCAAGATGGGTTCCCAGCCTAGAGGCTTGTTCTAGTTAGGGCGAGGGCTGTATCTTAACTTACTACCATTCATCCACATCCTTTGCTCAGAAGTCATTTTGATAACTTAGCAATGGTTAGGAATGAGTTTTTATCGAGATTCCTTTTCTCATTCCAATAGCGCACAATTAAGATGTATCTTGCTAATTGTGCTTACTGTTACTTACAGCCTCTACTGTTGCTACAACCTCGCCAGTCAAGCTGGTATCATAACCGCCGAGTGCTTGTAGTTGTGAAATCACCTGTCGATGTCCCAAAGTGCCAAGTAATTGTTGGACAGGTGCTTCTTCCAAATATTGCTTGAGAATTACTAAGTCGTATCGTGACTGATGCAGAGGGATAAATCCTAATCCAAAGGCAGTAGCAATGGATGCTGAACTCACTCCTGCATCTGCTTTTCCAGTAGCCACAGCTAATGCAACATCTTGATGACCATTGACTGTTTGATCAAATCCCTGTACCGCTTCAAAGGTCACTTTTTCCTCCTGAAGTTTCCTTTCTAATAACTCCCGGCTACCTGACCCTTGTTCGCGGTTAACTATGGTTACTCCAGGCTGTGCTAAGTCAGCAACGGTTTTCAATTTCTTGGGATTCCCTTGCTGTATTAAAAGACCTTCTTCCCAAACACCAAGGTTAATCAGAACTGCTGCTTTATTCCC
>JBGTMK010000881.1:0-16829 GCA_041743605.1 Nostoc sp. | reverse complement strand
ATTTTTGAAAGCTGCAAATAGTTCTTTATTACCAGTATTAACTGTTAAATTTCGATAAATATTAAGACCAATGACTCTGGGTTTAGACGTGTGTAGTTTCCATAGTAATGCTGCCAAATGTTTATCTGATATTGAAGAATCAATTAGATAATCTTTTTGAGAGGGAATATCATCTTCATTAATTCCCACAATCACAATTCGTTCATCTATAGATTCTTCAGGGCGCAGACGGAGAAGATTATCAAAAGCTAGCCACTCTAAAGATTGCATTGAACCACTAAAATGAGCAATTATCATCAGTGCAATAACTACAATTCCTGGTAAAGCACCTATACGCCAAATGCCAATTTCTTCTTTAATTATTTTCCAAAGTCCAGGCTGCATCAGTTTGTCTCCTAGCCTTTAGCCATAAGTACTTAGTCAATTAAGTTAATCAATAAAAATCAAATTCTAAGAAATAATGACAGATAACCCTTAAAAATTGATTATTAACTAATCAATTAAACCTTCTTCTCTAGCTCGTATTTCAGTTTGAATGCGAATATTTTTACCATCATCAGGATAAACGTCTAAAGCATCTTGTAATTTACTCCAATAATGACGCACCATTCGTTCAGATATACACATTTTTTCAGCAATAGTTTTATCTTGTAATCCTTCCTCAAATGCTAAAATTAGCACTTTCAGCCACTCTGGTTTAAACTCTAATCCTGAATAAATTCCTTTAATATCTTTTGTATGAGTTAATCCCTGTAATGCCCAATCAACTCTAGTTAACATTTCTTGGGTGGAAAGACTTTTATCAGCAACTGTAAAACCTCCTTTATGACTATCAATATCAGGTCTAATTCTCACTAATGTTCTGACATGAGCAGTTTGGACAATGATATTTAAGTTAGGATGATGTTTCATCAGATTTCTAAGAAGTTGAACACCTGTATCAGGTCGTGCTGTCATTCCATAATCTTCTGGAATAGAAAGATCCATAACCACAAGGTTTAATTCAGAGTTAATAACTTCGTTGAGAGCATTATTAGCATTTATAGCAGTGACAATTTCAGCACCAGGGTAGTGTTTTTTTAAGATGTCTACCGTTCCACTTAAAACCGATTCATGGTCATCAAGTACCAGAATTTTCAGCAATGCCTGATCGGATAGTTCTTGTTTCATAATTAACAGTCTGCTGATTGAGTATACAACTTTAATTTCTATCTTGTTTATTTACATTAGCTAATTATTTTCTGTAAGATTATATTGGTTTGATGATGACTATATAGATAATGCATTAAAGGTATGTAAAGGCAAAAAGCAATCACTACCAACAAAAATACCAAGAAACTTTCATGTCCTTAGTGCGAATAAAACATTTGCCTGAAGTTAATAGCCTAAAGCTTTCGCAAATATATTTTAATTCTGGTAGGCTAGAATATAGGACAAAAGTAGAGACATTAGGATAATTAATTTCTACAATTAATTGTCCTATATTTCTATTTTGTTTCAAATTGATATAAATTGATGTTGGTGGCAAAACTTCTGGTAAAGATATAGTCAGCAATTCATTTAAAGCCGTTAAAACAATCAGACTGCGTTCCGCTGGCTCATGTCGCCAATAAACTGGCATATCGATTTTAAAATATAACTGGCGATTGGATACTAGCCAAGGTTCTAATAAGCACTCAATAGCTAACGGAAAGCTATCTTGAAGGGATGCTGGAAATAAGCGATCGCTCAATTGCACTAAAGAGTGATGAAAGTTATCAATGTGCTTTAAGCATTCTTGAATTCTATCGCCTGATAAATTTAGATTATCTACTGATAACAAATCTAAGTTGCGACGGATTGTAAAAGAGTCTTGTAATAAATCATCCCGAATTTTCTCTGCTTCTAAAAACAGCTTTGTTGACTGCCTAGAAGACCACCATTGTAATGCTTGTTGAATACTATGATAAGATGTCAGAAACCGAACAAGGGACATAACGTAGACAATTCAAAGTATAATTTGCGTACATAATTCCACGCTCACATAATCTTGTTATGTCAGCTATTTTAGTAGCATCAGAAAAAAGTTATATGCAACCCACGGCATATTTATGCCAAAAAAACTGTCAACGTTTGCAAAATAGTTGCCCAAAAGCGCCATGATGATTTCCGAAAACTTCACAGTAGATCGCTAACGCATTTCATGTGAGATTTCTCGCCATTGCTAAATATAAAAAGGACAAAATTCTCTTACCTATCTATGCCAGTCAAGAACAAGTTGTGGTGGGTAAACACTAGACATTACATTCAGATATGATCATAGATCAGTGGTAAGTCTGGCCTTTCTCAACATAAATTGCAGCGCTGTCTCTTCTTGGGAGATAATATTAGCTTTTGCACCCATCCCTGATTGGATATGACACTGATGAGCGTTATTACCAAATGTCAGCATTTCAGGTTGAATAGTCGCTTCAAAATAGCCAGCACCAGGAGTTAATGTCGGTGCGTTAATATTGTTAGTTTGAGGTGTAATTACATCTGGAGAAATGGCACTGACAACAGCATTAAGAGTACCATAATCAGGATATGGACAGGCATCAACTCGCAATTGCACTTTTTGACCAACTGCAACTTTTTTAATCTCTGCGGTCGGAATCATTGCTTTAATTACTAAAGGAGCATTCTGAGGAACAATTTCAGCAATAGATTCGCTAGCACGCACGACTTGACCAGGGTTTCGCAAATTTAGCTTGAGAATGATGCCGTCACTGGTGGCGCGAATAATGCTATTTTGCAATTGAGTTTCAATTTGTTGAAGGTCTTTTTGATATTGCTTAAGTTGGGTTTGCATTTCAACTTGTCGCTGCATCAAAGCTTGTTTTTCTTTATTTAAAGTAGCGATAGTAGCTTCGCCTCTAGCAATTTCTTGGGCAATGCGTTCTTGAGCGATCGCAATTATTGCCATACTGGGATTAACCACAGCTTTAGCTGATTGCACTTTAGCTTGAGCAATTTCAATAGATATTCTTTCAGCTTCAAGGATTAATTTACTCTGCTCAACAACTAATTTTTTCTGCTCAAATTCACGCCGGCCAATTGCGCCAACTTGTGCTAGTTGCTCATAGCGATCGCTATCCATCTGGGCAAAGTCTAAATCAGCTTGGGCTTTTTGTAAACTTGCCCTAGCTTTTTGCAAACTGGCTTGGGAAACCAGAAATTCGCTTTGGGTAGTAACTTGTCGTTCTTGATACTCACGTTGGTTACGTGCCAACTCTGCTTTTGCAGAAGAAATACTCCGCTCGATGAATCTTTTTTCGGCTAGGATTTGAGTATCTAACGTGCTGATTTGGGCATCAATTTGAATTAGTTGCAATCTACCCTGTTCGATATTGCCTTGGAGTTGGCTTTTTTTGATTTGTAGTTGCTCCGTATCGAGACGAGCGATGGCTTCTCCCTGTTTGACAATCTGATTTTCTTTCACAAAAATACTTTCAACAGTTCCCTCAATAGATGGTTGCACCAGCTTGGTATCACCTACTGGGCGAACAGTTGCAGCCGTTTCCACCATGACATTGTATTTAATCCATGAAGAAAGAGCGATCGCAGAAGTAACAGTCGCAACAAGAAATATTCCAGCTAATGATGTCCAAGTACTAATAGGAGGAAGAAACTCATCCTTTTCAACCGACGGTATAAATTTTTGATTATGGGTATAAAGCATATTTCTCCGAATAATTGGAAATGTTTAAGGAATTAAAAAGTCCATATGATCTCCCGGTTTTGTTCGCAATTCTTTTAAAGAACCTTGAAGTTTCAACTTACCTTGATCTAGCAATACAATCCAATCAGCGCGATTTACTACTTTAGGGCGATGAGTAATTAAGATCGTAGTTTTATTCCACCGATGCTTAAACAATTTATCCAAAACTTGTGCTTCACTTACTGGATCAAGTCCCCCAGTCGATTCATCCAAAATCAGAACTGGTGGATCTGTAACAATGGCTCTTGCTATTGCCAATCTTTGACGTTGACCACCAGAAATATTTGCACCAAATTCACCTAAAACAGTTTGATATTTGTCAGGTAACTTACTGATAAATTCATCAGCTTCCGCAATTTGGCAAGCTCTGACAATCTGTTCAAAAGTAACTTGGGGTGCGCCTAAACGAAAGTTTTCCACAATAGAACGACTCCAAAAGTGAGGCTCTTGAGGAACAAGAACTACCTGTTGACGCAAACAATCAAGAGAAAGGTCTTGGAGATTATAAAGTCCAATCCGAATATTGCCAGATTGTAGTGGATATAAGCCAGCAAGCAATTTAGCTAGAGTACTTTTACCACAACCTGATTTGCCGATAATAGCGACAACTTTTCCACCAGGAATAGTTAAAGAAAAGTCATCGATTAAATCAAGGCGGCCAGCATAGTGAAAGTTAATATTTGTACAAATAATATCAGCATCACCGGGAATTTTTGCAAAAGGCTTTATCTCATTACCCTCATCTTCTGAAGTAGCATCTATAACTTCTGTGAGACGTTGGGTTGCTGTTTTTGCACGAGTAAATTCTTCAACAAAACTGATTATGGTTGCAATTAAGCCCAGAAAATTACCATTCATTGAGTTAAAAGCAAATAATTGCCCAATACTCAGGTTTTCTGCCGGATTAATTACTAAATTACCACCAAACCAAAGCAAAATAACGCCACCAATACTAGCAACAAATCCAGAGAAAGTATTATTGATAATTCCAATTTGAATCGTGCTAAATGTCACATTAGCAAGGCGAGCAAATCGGCTTTGAAACTCGTCCCAAAATTGCGGTCTAGATGTAGTAGTTTTAAGGGTTAAAGCGCCTTTAAAAGTTTCTACTAAAATCCCTTGTGTTTCGGCTTCTTGCACTAAAAGTTCACGGGTTTTTTGGCGTAAAGTAGGCTGAAAGACTACCGTAGATATGCTCATTACCACAGCAATGAATACGGCTACTACTGTAAGTTTCCAGCTATAAAAAGCCATAAAACCAAAAGAAATCAGTGCAATAAAAAATTGGCTGGGTAGACTGATAATTAAATTAGCAACTAACTGATTAATCTGGTTAATATCTCGCAGACGACTAACGATTTCACCACTGCGACGGGCTTCATAATAAGAGAGAGGTAATCGCAGAATTTGCCGCCCAAATTCTAGAACTAGCCCTAATTGCAGACGTTGTGCAAAGTGAGCAATTAAGTTAGACTGTACAAACGAAAGACTGCGCGAAATAATATTCATCACTACAACTGCGATCGCTACAGTTGTAAGTAGTTTTGTATCACCTCTAACTAGAACATCATCAGTCAGAATTTGCAGCAAAAAAGGGGAAGCTAAAGATAGCAAACCCAGCATTAAGTTCAGCGGCAAAACTTGAGCTAAAATGGCGCGATAAATCCAAACGCGCTTGAAAAAACGCCAAAAACCGCCAACTTTCTCATCCTCTTGGGCAAAAAAACGTATTGGATCAGGTTCCAATAAAAGTATTAACCAATCTGTCCAACCTTCTGCTATCTCTTGTTGAGAAAGATAGCGGACGCCCACCGCCGGATCTGCAACTAAACATTTTTTGCCTTTCTTACCATATAAAACAACCCAATGATTTCCTTTCCAGTGAATAATTGCCGGTAGAGGCGCTTCATTTATTCTGTTGAGAAGTTCTGGGGAAGTCTTCACTGGACGAGCATTAAAACCAAGTGTTTCTGCTCCCCGCTTCAACCCTAATAAAGTAGTTCCAAATTGTCCAGTACCTACAGCTTCACGGATACGACTGAGAGTAAAAGTACGTCCATAATATTTGGCAATAGCAGCAAGACAAGCAGCTCCGCAGTCTTCTTCACTATGCTGTTTAACAAACTGGTATTTCATCGATAAATTACCCTACATAATGACAACTATTACCCTGCAATGCTGTCAATCTATTGCGACATTTTGAAATTACTAAATACTGTTAACTTCAGGTGCTATCAACAAAGTTAATTTGTGATTAAGTAATGTAAAACTTAATTGAGTTAGCTTGTAGTAAGGGCTTTAACCCTTAAGAGAGGACTAAAGTCCCCACTACAAACCTTGAATTATTCACGCCGTTTTACTTACCATAATAAAAACATCAGAAACAATTTATCTGAAAAACTTAGGCTACTTCCTTGTCCGCTAAATCCAATCGTGGTTTGTGAAAGTGTATATCCAGTTTCTTGCTTGCTATAAAAGCTAGAATCACCGTCAGAAATACTGCTTTCATTGATGCCGAAGGTTTCTATATTTGTCTTTTGCAAGAAAAACTTATCTGTATTAGGTGAAGAAAATAAACTTCCAGCAGACACAAGCTCTTGATCTTCTTCAGATAAATCAATAAATAATTCAGGGTTTTTGTGTTTAATATTGTTAGACATCGTATTAGCTCTATACTTTGGCAGTCTAAACAGTTCGCAACAGCGTAAAAATAACTGGTGATCAGGAAGTGGGTAACGAATAGACAACTAAAAGATCAAAATTTTATTGGACTCTGGAACAAAAAATGACCCATATAATCATTTTATTATGGGTCATTTTTAGACTAAGCTACTTTCAGGTGTGCCGCTAATATTACCAATGCTGATATTTCAAACAAAGTCTCTGTGAGTTATTTTTTAGTGGTAGTCTAAAAGGTCAGGGATGTGATTAGCATCTAAGCTTAAGAAAGCTAGTCCAGCAGTCTTAATATTTTTAGACTTACCATTAGATTTAGCGGTGCTGCCATGTGGCCCTGAAGAACTACTGCCATTTAGAATATTTTCACTAGCGTTGTAAAAAGTAGCATCTATTTGAAAATCGACACCACCAGCTACAATTTCTTGTTGCTCGTTGGATAAATCTGTAAACAATTCGTGAGACATAACTGCAAACTTCCTACTTTTGATTTGATGAACCTTTAGTATTAATTGCATAAGTTCATGACTAAGGGTTGAAAGATTGATTGTGTCATTCTATCGATTCCCTCATTGCCAAACTCTTTTCATCGAACTCATGCATTAGTTGATTGTCAATTTTTAGCTACTCAACTTAATGGCTGTATAGTTTTGAAATATCGGGAACGTCACTAGCACCCAAGCCTAAAAGAGCTAGTCCAGCAGTTGTAATTTCTGTAGATCTACCATTTGAGTCAGCAGTACTGCCACTAGGATCAGAACTAGCATCGCCATTGAGAACATTTTCTTCTGCTGCAAAAAAACTTACATCTAGCTGAAAATCAACACCACCAGCTACAATTTCTTGTTGCTCGTTGGATAATTCAGTAAACAATACATGAGACATAATTACAAACCTCGTATTTTTGAGTTGATTAACCTTGAGTATTTAGCTAAGTGAGTTTGTGATGAAGGGGTAGAAGGTTAATTTTGTTATCCTATCTACTTCCTTCATTACCAATTTTTTTATCAAACTCACCTATTAGTTGATTGCTTTTTTTTAGCTGCTTAACTTAATGGCTGGATAGTTTTGAAATATCGGGAACGTCACTAGCACCCAAGCCTAAAAAAGCTAGCCCAGCAGTTGCAATCTCTGTTGATCTACCGTTGGAGTTAGCAGTACTGCCACTAGGATCAGAACTGGTACCACCGTTTAGAACATTTTCCTCTGCTGCGAAAAAAGTAGCATCTATTTGAAAATCGACACCGCCAGCTACAACTTCTTGTTGCTCGTTGGATAATTCGGTAAACAATACGTGAGACATAGTTAAAAACCTTGTAATTTTTATGAGTTTTTCGCTATTAGTTGATTGCTTTTTTTGCGGCTCAACTCGTTGCTTGTTAATAGAATAGAACTAACCAAGTAGGAGAGTCATTTGCTTTTTATGCAAACTTATTTACCATGTTTAGAAAAACTTGTTGCACGATTAAGCCAGTAGTCTGTCCGAAAAATACGTACATATAAAAATATTTTTTTCTACTCTATCTTGAGGATGATAAATCACAATATAGCCATTTTCAAGCTGGTGAGGTGCAGCCGTGATTGGTATCAACTTAAGGTAAAAGCAAGTCTATAACTCAATACGCTTGGGTTAAGGGCTACTGGCAAAAACTTTGGGTTTTCGAGACGCAATAAATGGCCGTCTCTACAAGTGTTTTGGTTTTATCTGAACTAGAAATGGCTTCTCGCTTGGCTTGAGTACCCGTCGGAAAGTGAAGTTCCCGCCTAATAAGTAAAGTCTACTGAAGTAGACTCAAGATTTTTGGGGATATTTAGTAATCTTTTGATTACTTCGGCTATGAGCCAGGAATTTCAATTCCTGGTGGACGTGCAGTTTCACGTTAAGTTGACACCGATGTACAGCCGTGCGCCCCTACACTGTGTTACATCAAAATGAGAACAGCAACTTTTATCCTCTTATTTGAGGTTCTATTTATGTTTATCGAACAAACTTCTACTTCCCTAATCGATACTTTACGCCTCCGACGCCAACAACTAGCCAAACTCATTGATTTCCCAGTAATTTTGTGGTCAGGTAGCAACAGTCCGCGCAACTTTCCAGCAAATTCCTTTCTGTTTCGGGCTAGTAGTCATTTTCTCTATTTTGCCGGACTGCCATTGTCAAAGGCGGCAATTCGTCTAGAAGCGGGCAAGCTAGAACTATTTATAGACGATCCCTCACCTAGCAGCGCTCTTTGGCATGGAGAAATGCCAACGCGTGAGGAAATAGCCCAAAATATTGGGGCAGATGTTGATCGACCAATGGCAGAATTAGAGTCTTGGGTAGAAGATGCTGCCACACTTGCTGTACAAGATGCTGCCACTTGGACACAGCAATCACAGCTATTAAATAGATGGGTTTTACCGCAAAGTCCTCCCCAAGGAATTGACTTGGAATTAGCTAAGGCGATCGCTAGTCTACGCCTCACCCACGATGAAGCTGCGTTAATCCAGTTGCGAAAAGCTGCTGCTGTTACTGTTGAGTCTCACAAAGCTGGTATGGCAGCCACACTTCAAGCCAAGCTAGAAGCAGAAGTTCGTGCAGTGATGGAAGGAGTAATTATTGCTCACAATATGACCACCTCCTACAACAGCATTGTCACTGTTCACGGTGAAGTTTTGCATAACGAGCAGTATCATCACTCCTTACAATCAGGTGATTTACTGCTTGCCGATGTTGGCGCTGAAACTGAGACGGGTTGGGCAGGTGATGTCACTCGTACATGGCCAGTTTCTGGAAAATTTTCATCTACCCAAAGAGATGTTTATAATGTTGTATTGGCAGCCCATGATGCTTGCATTGCCAAAATACACCCTGGTGTAGAGTATGAGGATATTCATCTGCTAGCTGCTACGGCGATCGCTGAAGGTTTAGTAGAGTTAGGAATTTTACAAGGAAATCCCCAAGATTTAGTAGAGATGGATGCCCACGCCCTGTTTTTTCCTCATGGTATTGGTCATCTACTGGGTTTAGATGTCCATGATATGGAAGATTTGGGTGATTTAGCTGGGTATGAAGAGGGACGCCAAAGGAGCGATCGCTTTGGCTTAAGCTACCTCCGTTTAAATCGTCCCTTGCGCCCAGGAATGTTAGTCACAATTGAACCTGGTTTTTATCAAGTACCAGCAATTTTAAATGATGCCAATGTCCGCTCAAAATATGAAAATGTGGTGAATTGGCAGCGTTTATCTCAATTTGCCGATGTGCGTGGAATCCGCATTGAAGATGATGTTTTAGTTACTACAGAAGGCAGCGAAGTTTTAACAGCCGCATTACCCAATGATGCCGATAGTATCGAAAATCTTGTCAACAGCTAAGTTGAAGCTTTTGTATTACGGTTTGTAGTAAAGATTTTAGTGTTTAGAAAAGAAGGACTAAAGTCCTTACTACGAACTTACCCTCATTTTCCCAAGCCCAGGTGATTTTGTAACGCTTGGCGCATAACTTCTACAGGTACTGTTTCCTGCTGCAACCAGATTTTTAATGCTGCTACCCCTTGTTGGACTAGCATTTCTAACCCATCGATCGCAATTGCACCTTGTTGTTGAGCCAACTCTAGAAATTGCGTTGGTTGAGGAATATATATCAAATCGTAAGCGATCGCACCTGTTGGTAAATTCGCTATTTCTTCTACACTCAAAGGCGACTGATCAACTTTCGGATACATCCCAATCGGAGTTGTATTTACCAGCAGATTTGCTTGGGGAATGAGCTTTGGCAATTCCTCCCATTGATGAACCTGGATTTTCTCAGCTAAGGGTGAATTGCTCCAACTATTGCGGAATTCCTGTAATCTTTGCATATTACGCCCAACAACATGAATTTGGGCAAAACCTAGCTGAGTACAACCGGCTACAACTGCTCTTGCTGCACCACCATTACCTAAAATTACCGCTACTTTCTGACTCCAATCTTGTTTATAAGTTGTCTGCAAAGGGGCGATAAATCCTTCTATATCTGTATTTGTACCTACCCATTTGTTATTTTGGCGGCTAACAGTATTCACTGCTCCAATAGTTTGAGCCAGGGGGGTGATTTCTGAGAGGAGGGGGATAATTGCCTGTTTGTGAGGTATTGTCACACTAAAGCCGACAACCCCAATAGCAGCAAAACCTGCGATCGCTACCTCTAAATTTTGTGGTTCGATGGGAAAAGGGAGATAAATGTAATCTAATCCCAATTGTGCAATCGCAGCATTATGCATCACTGGCGACAGCGAATGTTCTACCGGATGTCCAATGACTCCTAGTAGTTTAGTTTTACCTGTAATTTTTTTTGTCATTTGTTATTTGTCATTTGTCATTTGTCATACTCCTTGTCCCCAATCCCCAATCCCCATTTCCCTCACCTAGCTTACAATTATTAAAAGTTACTTAACATTTCTTTGAATCATGCAGGCAACTACAGCCCTCTCTACAGTTCCAATTCCTGGCAAATATTGGCAGTGGCGCGGGCACAACGTTTACTACGTGCGTGCGGGAGAGCAACAAACGCAACGTCCGCCCTTGCTTTTGGTACATGGATTTGGTGCTTCTACAGACCACTGGCGCAAGAATATCACAGGATTGTGTCCAGACTTTGAAGTATTTGCGATCGACCTTTTGGGATTCGGGCGATCGGCAAAACCAAAATTGCAGTACAGTGGCGACTTGTGGCGCGACCAACTCCATGATTTTATCAGTGAAGTGATTGGTCAAAAAGCAGTATTAGCAGGTAACTCTCTTGGTGGCTATGCTTGTTTGTGTGTTGCAGCACAATGTCCTGACAGTGCGGCTGGTTTAGTGTTGCTCAATAGTGCTGGGCCATTTAGTGAAAGCCAGGCCACACCTGAACCGGAAGCTTTACAAACCCAAATTCAGCCGCCTAAACAACCTTCTTCTTTACAAAAGTTACTGGGTGACTCGGTTAAATGGATGTTTCAACAACCTTTAGCTCAGTTTCTGTTATTTCAATATGTGCGACAACGTTGGGTAATTCGCCAAACTTTAGAAAAAGTATATCTTGATAAAAGTGCCATTACAGACCAATTGGTAGAAGAAATTTCTCGCCCTGCTTTTGATCCGGGTGCGTTGGATGTATTTGTTTCAGTTTTTAGCAGTCCTCAAGGGGAAAAGGTTGATCTGCTACTTAAGCAATTAAGTTGTTCTTTATTAATGTTGTGGGGAGAAGCTGATCCTTGGATAAATGCTAGAGAACGTTCTCAAAAGTTTCGTCAATATTCTCCTGAATTGACAGAATATTTCTTAACAGCAGGTCATTGTCCCCATGATGAGATACCTGATATAGTCAACCCACTTTTACGCGATTGGGTTTTGTCTAAGTAGAACGGCGTGAATAATTCAAGGTTTGTAGTGGGGACTTTAGTCCTCTCTTAAGGGCTAAAGCCCTTACTACAAACTAATTCAATTAAATTTTAGATTACTTAATGTAGTTTGGTTTTTTCTCGCCGACTTACTTATTCCTAAGTGATATTATGTCTTGCTATATGCCCATAATACTGACAGCCTAAAGTCTGCGGCTAGTTTTATAGCCGCAACTTCTATGTGATAGCAGTTTTGTAAAATGCTTATTTAAAAACGTAGGAATTAATTTCTTGCTCTATTTGCTCACTAATTATTTCAGTTCCTATACCGATCTTATCAAGGTTAACCCTAACAAAATTTGTTTTGTCTTCTTCTGTAAACTTTTTATCATTATTCGAGTCTTTGATAATTTTTAGAAAAATTGCATTTTGACTAGGAACAACAACCCAATTGATTATTCGAGTATTGTTTGGAGTAATTTGCTGTAGATTCTTACCTGACAAATCAGAAAGATAGCCAATAGTAGCATCCGCACTGTTGAGTTTTTTATCTGTATTGGTATCTTGGTCAATGATTCTATACAACCAAACTCTTGTAGTTGGTTTATTTACTGCTTTTACCTCCAATAAATCAAAGGAGGTGATAATGGCTTTTTTATTTAATAAAAGATGAGCTTCACCATCTTGTTTGCGATAAAAAATGAGATTATATAATAATTGATTATTTCTTTCATAAGAACGTGAAAGGTTTAAATCTATTCCTTTATCTTCATTCTGCTCTGGAAGAGTAACGGGAATCATTAGATAATCTGATTGTTCTTTAATGATTAAATCGCCATAGACAAGATTTGGTTGTGGCTTCGGTTTGTCAGTTGCTTTCGCCTGTTCTGGATTTCTGCTAACAGAAGACTTACAAGAAAAAGAAAGGGTCGCAATAATAATCGCTGTAGTAATTTTATTTAAAAAGCTATAATTTTTCATCAAATTCTCCTTTCAGGGTACGTTGCTGTCTTATTTTATTCCCTGCTGGAAAATTAGCTAGAGTCTTAATTTGAGTTTATATTCTACAAAACAAGCCCACATAAGTGGGCTTGTTTTTTTTAGCAAAATAAGTGAAGTACCCTAACCAAAAGGTTTAGGTTTCTTGGGCACATTAACTGTTTTTTGTTAATGTTATCCTAGTCTCACAACTAGCTCCTCAAGCGTGAATTCCGGCACTCCCTGCCGTACTGAAAAAGTATATCACAATAAAATACCAAAAACCTGGTCGAGGTTGACCAGGTTCTATCGAGTTCACAGTTTTCAAATTGTTAAACTAATTAAGTAATTGAAAGTTCATAACTAAGGTGGACTGAAAAACTAACAAACTCAGCATTCTTGCGTTTTTCCGCTTTAGGATTTGGCTTTGCCTTCTACATTAGACTTTTTGCCACTTTTCTAATATTTGATATGCTGAAATCTGCTTGGGTTGATGACAAGGGGACACTAAGTCATTGACCCTTTTTGTTTGGTTTTTATTTTGTTTGGTGTCCTACTACTTAAGTTATCACTAACTTTGTGAGCGGCAACCCTTGGTTTACTAAAGTTGACGTTTTGTTAGATTTTGCAATCTAGAGGGTACAATTATGAAGAAGGGCTATAGGACATAGTTTTTCAAGCGCTTGTTGAGTAGGTTCAAAGTTTTCGCCTTGAAACAGTTTATTTTTAACACGGTTATCTGTTGGGTCAAATTTATGACCGAGAGCAAATTTACCTGTCAATAATCCCTGCGCTAAAGGCGAATAAGCAAGGGTAGATGCTGATGAAATTGACTACAACTTTTCATGCTCTCAAAGAATGGGCAGTCGCCCTAAATGCTTTGGAAGATGGCAAAACAATTATGTTGCTCCGCAAAGGCGGTATCCATGAACGAAATGGACATTTCCAAGTTGCCCACAAGCAAGTTTTGCTTTACCCTACTTATGAACATCAACAAGCTTTCATGCTGAAAGCTGAGTATGCCAATAGTGTTTATCCAGTAACATCAGGCTGGCATCCTGAAACAGTTCGCATTGGTAGTTGGGCTGAAATTACAGATATTTTGCCAGTTAGTGACGAGTTTATTGTCAACACCTTGCTTCCTTTCCATATTTGGAACGAGCATTTTATTAGCGATCGCCTCAAATGGAAACCACGCCAACCCCTATACATTCTCCTCCTGCGGACTTATAAACTTCCCCAAGAGCAAGAAATTCCCTATTACGCCAAATATGCTGGCTGTAAGTCATGGATTGATGTTGATTTGGATGAACCAATTCAGTTACAAGCAGCAAAACCAGTTTTATCTAACTTTGCATACACTCAACAAGTAGAGACAATTCGCAAGATTGTTGGCGATAAACCACAAAAATAAATAGTCTGCTCGCGAACCTAAACAAAAATAGTAGTTATTGTTACACCCGATCCAAAAAAACGCGGATAACATTAGAAAAATCTCAGCCTATAAAAAAGCAAGGGAAAGTTGTTTATCTTTGTATCTCAATAGCAGCTGTCCTCTAACCTATAACTTATTAAGTAATTATCCCGTAGTGGATAGAACTTAATTACACTTTGTCTAAAGTATTAGGCAAAAAAGTACCCCACAAGGGTGATAACTTGCTTGACAAAAGTCTGATATTATGCACTAGTTATTAGCTAAAAGCAGAGGAGTTTGCAATGCATCGACAAATGTGCTGGTTATCTAAGTCTGGTGGCGACGGAGAGAAAATTTTGTATTTGCAGACAGAACCCAATCAACCTTGGCGTCCTTACACAGCTGTTAGACATTTTGCAGTCCCAGACTATCAAATACCAGGTGGTTCTAAGGGTTGGGCAACTTATCAAAAACTTCTCAAAGCAGGTTGGACACTAGTACCTAGCGCACGGGCAAACGAGTTTGGCGGCAGCACCTATGCAGAGTCAACCATCCAAAATCAATAGTTATTGGTCATTTGTACTGAGCTTTGGCGCAGCCTCTAGTAGACATTAGTTATTCTCCGCGTCTCCCCAATCTTCACTCGGTAACAAACCTCTGTAGGAACCTTCGCGGACAGAATCAGCTGTCCCTTCTAAAGTTAACGTGAGTTCGACAGCGATCGCGTTACCATTACTTTAAGGAGTAATTTCTTTTATTTTTTGTGCCCCGACTGCGTAAGTCTTACAAAGTTAGAGTATCTAAACCCCAAGATTCGATGCGTAACTCATCTGGAAGTCATCGATGATATATGCGTGGAACAAGAAACAGCAGTACCGATATCCATGTTGTATTCCAGCACTTTTGTCAGATAGCATTTCAAGTATCGCTAGTAAATAAATTCTGGTGTCTCTTGTGCGCCATGTTTTAACTTTAGCTATACCCACAGCAATGCGGATGATTGCAACATTTCAAGTTAAGCGTGCAAATATACCAGTCTTCCTTTAGGCAAGTGGGGTGGGGATTTTAATCTCCACCCTACTCTACTATGAGGTAATAATTACGAATTACGTTAACGTAGCGGGACGTAGCCCATTACGAATTAAATTTGACTAGTATATCAGTAGTAAATTAAATGGAAGCTTTACCCAATAATTGGGAAGATATTCAACCTAATACTGTATATTTTTCAACCAGTGGTCTATTAGTTTGATTTGCAAGTGAATAAATAAAGTTTGCATTAAAATACGATCAGAATGGCAAACATTTAAAAGCCATTGAGAAAGGGCAAGTACCTCCTCGCGGTAATGTAGGGCTAGTGACTTCCCAAGAATCGGACTATGATCTGAAATCTAAAGTATTAGGTAAAGGTGGCGAGCGCCGATATCATGCAAAATTCATTGATGGGATATTACACTTCCCCGGTTTGGTAACAGAACATTAAACCCGCATAACTATGACAAAACTCGAATTACAAAATCATCAAGTTTGGCGAGATTTCACTGAAATATTAGAAACCTTAGATACTAATGCTCTTGCTAAAAAACATTTAGAACTATCTGATTATAAAATATGCGGCTACTGGGATGAACAAGATAAATATTATGAAACAATTACTTTGCCTCGTATTCTAGAAGCCGAATTAGTTAGTAGCTCTATTGGCGTTACCTACAAAGAACGCTTTCTACAACTAAAGTTTTTCCTTATAGCTTCTACTGTTGATGGTACTCAAAAACTAGGTGAGTTAGTTCTTATTTACAATGAAAATTTAGAGTTCATTGATGAAAATTGGCTTTTAGATATCGATTCTCTAATGCTTGAGATACAACTCTGAAGTCTGGATTGGACAAGTTAAGCATCTCGCAGAGTTTTTTCACATTTCGTCCGCTGCTTTTTTTGAGTCATAAGACGGAAAACTTTACAGATTGTCATCGCGGGATTACAGCCTAGCAGAGAAGATATTTGCTAAAGCTGTAACCCATTTAGAAGAGACACTTAAAAGGTAATCAGTTTTAAAGCTTTACAATTTTAAGTATCTCGTCTCGTGTTTCTTCAGGCGATTTACTTTTTGTATAAACAACGAACTTTGCTAAATCGTAATTTGAATGATGCCTAACAAAATGTTCGTTCAAATCAAATCCATTACTAACAATCCCACCATTACGTTCATTAAGTAATTGGATAGATTCTTCTAAATTTGGAGAAGGAAGAATTAACACAATATTGATATATGGATCTAAAATTTGTTGTACCCGTCTGAAAAGTTTGTCATCTTCATAAACAGAATGGCCTGCACCAAAATCAATAACACAACTGCTATATTCCGAAAGTACTCTTTCAACCGCGTAAGCTTCAAAAGGTTTCCAATAACGATAAATACCTGGAAATCCTTCTTTTTCTCTTATTTGCTTTGCCAGTTCATCATCATAATTTATTTCCTTATAGTAATCCAATCGTACATCGTCCATAGAACACTGTGGAATCCCTAACTTATGAGCAAGGAGTTTTCCAAGTGTGCTTTTACCTGTACTAATTAGCCCAATGAGAATAATATCTGAAATCTTACGACTCATTTTAAAAAGCCTGAAGATTAGAAACAACTCTGCTATACAAATAAATAAGCCTTAGTTAGTTATAACTT
>JBGTMK010000880.1:0-6862 GCA_041743605.1 Nostoc sp. | reverse complement strand
AATCTTGGTAATGGTTCTGTCTACAGCTTCTCAGCTAGAGAGGTTGGCATTGATGCAGAAATTCCTATAGGTGTTGCTTGGTTTCGTACTTACTAATACAACCTTTTTTTACTGAAAAAGTATGGAATTTCATTGAGATTTAATTTGTGAATGTCAAACTGATAATAGAAAGTAAATTGAACTAACTTTTAAGGAAAATCAAAATGAGAAGTTTGATTTATGCTGTTGCATTCACACTGGCATTTACATCTTCAGTTGATGCTGTTTTTGCTAGCGGAAAACCAGGTGATTTTAGCGCTTCCAATTTGATTAAAAGTGCTGCCACTCCTAATCATACTTGTGCCACAAATGCTACTCATAAATTTGAAGTCCATGTACAGGGTAAACTTCTGGCAGGACTTACAATTAATTTGCCTGAAGGAGTGAAAATTGATAGAGGGATTGAGGTCAAAAATCAATCAGGACAAAAAATTCCCACGACAGTTTCTATTAATGAACAAAAAGCTACTGTAGCTTTTTCACAACCAATAGACCCTCAAACAAAGCTCTCAATCTTAATGAGAGGAATCAATACTCCAATGTATGAACCAGGCTCTGGCAAAACTTGGCAGTATCAAGTCTATGCTAAGAAAGTTGGATTCACGCAAGAAATTCCACTTGGTCTAGCTCTGGTTCAGACTTATCCTTGATTCGCTAGATAAAACTACTGTCTATAAATTTAGCCGCAGATGTCAAGCCAATAACAACTTCAAGGAGTTATTTATTGAATAAATATTGGGATGAAAAAGCCGATTTATATTAGTACATTTACCTTGGCAGATGTCTGTTTATCTCGGCCGTCCTTGCAGTGAAACGCAATGCTAAAACTTCCATAGACAATACTGTCTAAATTGACCAAAGATAACTGAATGAAATGAGTGCGATACCTGCGGCGAGCTTACCCCTACGGGGATCTTGCTACGCGTAGCTTCTCGTAAAGCCTGCGGCATAGCTACGCTTAGGGCGCAACCTCTCGTAGAGAAGCTATCGCGCTCATTTTCATCTTAATTTCATATTTAAGTGTCAAAATTATTATTGACTCAATAGATATCTTGCAAAACTTAGTTTCTATAACTCCTCAAACTAAGTTCACACCCTATTTTGGCAAGTTGGTCTACTGAGTCTTTTCTATTTAATTATGTATCGTTAAGACCCTAGCCTGCTGTTAGGTCTTGTATAGCTTAATCTTAATTTTTAAGAATTTCATCCTAATTTCATAAACTTCTGTCAACCTATTTATAGGGGTATTCCTGTTGCAAACTATGCTTACATCACAAGTTTACAATAAATCTTTAATTACTCAATTTGATATGAGGGTGCTGCTAGTCGAAGATGAGCCGGATTTAGGGGCTGCTATCAAGCGCACCTTAAATCAACAAAAATACTTAGTTGATTGGGTAATGGATGGTAATGAAGCATGGGCTTACTTAGAAAATAGCTCGGCACAATATACAGTAGCAATTCTTGATTGGATGCTTCCCGGAATTACTGGTTTAGAATTGTGCAAAAGACTGCGTTACAAAGTAAATCCTCTTCCTATCCTGATGCTAACTGCTAAAGATAGAATGGAAGATAAAGTAGCCGGATTAGATGCAGGTGCTGACGACTACTTGGTAAAGCCATTCGGTATGGTAGAACTACTGGCACGATTGCGGGCTTTGCAGCGTCGCTCTCCGCATTTCCAACCCCAACAATTGACTGTTGGTAACTTGACTCTAGATTATGGCAACAGTACAGTTGTAAGACAAAATACTACGGGTGAACAGCAAAGGATTCCTTTAACTAATAAAGAGTTCCAACTGCTAGAGTATTTTATGAAACACCCCAACCAGATTGTTACTACTGAACAAATTCGTAACCAGATTTGGGAAGTTAATGCGGAATCTAGTAGCAATGTAGTGGCGGCGCAAATACGTTTGTTACGTCGCAAACTCAGCAATAGCGACTGTCCTAACTTGATAGAAACTTTGCACGGTATGGGATATCGTCTGAATTTCACTAATGAATAAAAATAAGCTGTTTCGGCTCACCCGTATTCGTTTGGCTTTGTATTATGCGATCGTTATGGGTTTAATTTTAAGCATATCTGTGTTCGGTTTTTATCGAGCAGTGTTCCATGCCCATGTGGTGGCTTTAGACAGTGAAATCGAGTCTGTAGGGGGGACACTGCACGACAGTATCGAACTAAAACTACAGTCACCTGGACGTTTGGAACCTTTCGCACATCAGTTATTCCCAAATCTAGATAACTGTGGAACTGGAGCTACTAATTGTATTCAACAACAGTCGGATTCTAAACGTCATCTTCTTGGTATCGTTACTAAAACTAGTTACTATATACGTTTTTTTGATATTTCTGGAAAATTAATTGCTACTGCTGGTTACTATCCAGAGGGATTACCTGACGTTTTTAATCAAAAAACTTGGCAATTTCTCAAGGACAGCAAAGGCAAAGATTACCATCAAATTACTCTAGCACTGCATACCCAAAATTATCAAGACTGGGGATATATGCAGGTGGGGCGAAGTCTACAAGAGTTTAATCATTACTTGGATAGTGTGAAATTAGTTTCGGTATTAGGGTTGTTAATTGCAATGGTTATGATTGCTGGTGCTAGTTGGTGGCTATCAGGATTAGCTATGCAGCCAATTTATCAATCATATCGACAGATTCAACAGTTTACAGCAGACGTAGCACATGAATTACGAACGCCTTTAGCTGCGACAGGTGCAACGGTGGAATCGGCACTTTTGATGTCCCAAATAGATGAAGAAGAAACACGAGATATTTTGCAAACTATACAACGTCAAAATCAACGGCTAACTACTTTAATTGTTGATTTATTAATGTTAGCACGTTTAGATAAACAGTCCCAAAAATTACAACGTGAAAATTGTTGTCTAAATGATATTGTTAGCGATTTAGTTGAGGAATTTGAAGCGATGGCAAATGCCGCAGAGGTAAAGCTGACATCTTCAATACAAGTGCATCAACCTCTGAATATTATAGGTAATGCTGACCAGCTTTATCGTTTGTTTTCTAATTTAATTGTCAATGCAATTCAATACACACCTAGAGGAGGGGAGGTAACAGTTTTCTTAGATTGTAATGACTATAATGCTGTAATCAAAGTTCAAGATACAGGCATTGGTATCCCGAAACACGAACTGACTCGAATTTTTGATCGCTTTTATCGGGTGAATAGCGATCGCTCCCGTAGTACTGGCGGTTCTGGATTAGGATTAGCGATCGCTCAAGCAATTATTCAGTCACACCACGGCAGCATAGATGTGCAAAGTAACTTAGATGAAGGTAGCACTTTCACTATTAAGCTACCTTTTAATATACCCACACTTAAAACCGTTCGCTCTATTTACCCATTTAAAATGTTGTATCGTTAAAGACAGACAGATGCTTACAAAAAACTTTTTAGTTAACGACGAGTTAGAGCTTGCCTATGCTGTAATCAATGGGGTTGAAGCTAGAGGGGAAAGAGGAGATTATAGTACGCAACGTATTAAATTTAACTCCAGTAATTCGGATTAAGCTTTCGTTACATACTTATAAATTTCCCTGCCGACCTACTTAGGCTTAAACATACTGATAAGACAGTCAGCGGTTATGATGATGCCGAGGTATTAGAGGTATTAGTCAATCTTGCTCAGGATATAGCTTGCTCCACTGGGAAGAGCCTCTCAGTTACTGATAACCTATCTGCCTTATCCGAGACTCTCCGGCAACTTCAGCCAGAAGAGCAACTTAGCTATTTCTTAGAGCAAATGAAGATGGCTAACCTTGTTCCTCCAGATATTGAACATTACCAGCTTCACTGTTGTCTACAAGTTTTCAAGAATAATATTCAAGCCCTAGATAAATATATACCGCAAGTTTATTGTAACCAAATCACACTTTTTCGAGGGAGTAATATTGTTGATTATGAGCTTGATAGCCTAACTTTAGGTTGGGATAAGCTTTCTTCTGAACCAGTAAAGATAATTGCGGTTCCTGGGAATCACTACACAATGCTTGCCAAACCTCATATTCATAACTTGCAAGAAAAGTTGAGAGAATACCTAGTTAACACTTGAGTTTTTGGCTGATTATTCACTCTTACCATTAAGTAAGTCTAATACTGCTGATGATGATTGCTCGCAGTGATAGGGTAAAGCTTTCCGTAACCTGCGATCGCTATCAGTGATAGCGATCGCTCCTGTCCGGCATAAATCAGATTATTCATCTAATAATGATTAGAATTATCATATAAATGTACTGCGACTTTCCTCTTACACCACTTTTTAGTGTCGCAGTCTATTTCTTATTTGTATCGTGGCCATGAGTACTTTAGATGCGTTTAGGCAATGCCTGTATCAAGTCAAATGAGTTACACAAAATTTATAATAGATAATATTCGCATCTGTGAAAATTAATGATTAAAGAGCCAACTGACCAGTTTGTAGCATCCCCAGCGCTAAAGCACGACAATTAGAGCAGTCACAGCCAGATTTTCCTCAAGAATCCCAAGTTTTAAACAGTATGGCTAAACAGTATGCCCAGACAAAGTTTGGCTGTACCTGTGTTAATTGTATGAACTTGGCACGTCAAATACTCCAGCAAAACGGTTCTGTCCCAAACTAGTCCTTTAGGATTTTAAATTGCTAAAAACATAAACAAATTCTGAGACTTTATTTGTTCTTCATCAGTGATTATTGAGCAGAAAATCATTGATGAAGACTCGGCATTTTATGATTTTTGATTATAGGTTCCGATCATTTAGGCCCAAACGCTGTATAATTACCTCCTAAACCTTCCACAATCGTGCGTGTATTAGCAATCAACATTCCTTGGTAAGTCTCACCTTCTGTCCCCTTTTCGCCCAAACCATCAGCAAACAATTCTCTGTCTGAAACCTTAACTTTTGCCTCTTTTGCTACCGCCTGTATGAGTTTCGGGTTAATCGTTGTCTCTGCAAAAATTGTTGGTACACCCTGTTTTTTAATATCCTTTGATAATGCACCTACCCGCGCAGGTGTCGGCGCTTCTTCTGTGCTAATACCCCCTAGCGCCCCTTCAATGGGAATTCCATAAGCTTTGGAATAGTAACCGAAAGCATCATGGGTGGTAACTAATTTGCGTTGCTTGGGTGGAATTGTGGCTATTTCTGATTTAATCCAGGTATCTATCTGACTGATTTCATTTGTGAGTTTTTGCGTATTGCTAGTATAAGTTGCAGCATTATTCGGGGCTACTTTTGCCAACTGTTGAGAAATCGTCTGTGCGATCGCTATGCCATTCTGGGCATTTTGCCATACATGAGGGTCGGTAACAGTTTTACCATCCTCGTCAAACTGCTGAGGTTGGGGGACTGCAACTTCATTTACAGCCACCTTAGGAGCAGAATTTGAAGTAGCTTTAATTAACTTGATTAAACCTGGTTCAAAATCGTAGCCACCGTAGAGGATTAACTTTGCTTGCTCAATTGCTTTGCTATCTTCTGGTTTTGGTTGATATACATGGGGATCTGAGCCTGGATCAATTAAGCACTTGAGATCAATGGTATCACCTGCAATTTCTTTAGTTAAGCCACAAGCAACGGTGTTGGTGGCGACTACTAACGGTTTACTACTGGCTTCTGGCGCTGGTGAAGTCCCCGTTTGAATAACAGACGCATTATCACCGGGCGTGGGAGTCGATTGACTGGTTTGCGATGTTGGACTACATCCAAGTACTCCACAGGTTAAGGCAAGAGCCGCTAAGGATTTCAATTGCAGTTTGTAAGATATCATAAATCTGATCACTTAAATTATATTGATTATCATTATCATATAAATGGTAGATTTATGTTAGAAGTTAAAAATTTAGCTGTAAATTACCGGGGAGTCACGGCGGTTGAGGATGTGAGTTTCCGTTCCTTACCGGGACAAATTGTGGGTGTGATTGGCCCAAATGGTGCTGGTAAAAGCACGATGGTGAAGGCGATTTTGGGCTTAGTACCAACCACGAGTGGAGTTGTAAAATTTCGCGATCGCGCTTTGAAACAGCAATTAAATTCTGTTGCGTATGTACCACAGCGATCGCAAATTGACTGGGATTATCCCATAACCGTTTGGAATGTAGTGCTGATGGCGCGGACTGTTCATACAGGCTGGTTTCGCGCACCTTCACGATCATCTCAAGAAATAGTCAAAGATGCTTTGGCGAGAGTGGGGATATTAGAGTTGCGATCGCGTCAAATTGGAGAGTTATCAGGCGGACAGCAACAGCGAGTATTTTTAGCAAGAGCTTTAGCACAACAAGCCGAATTATTATTCTTTGATGAGCCGTTTGTTGGAGTTGATAAAAAAACAGAAGCCATAATATTTGAGGTATTTGAAGAACTAAAATCTCAAGGCAAGATTTTGCTGGTAGTTACTCATGATTTAGGCACTACTTTGAGCAAATGTGACCAGTTATTATTGTTGAATAAACAAATGATTGCTAATGGTTCCATGAAAGAAGTAATGACAGCAGATAATATCCAACGTGCTTATGGAGATAGTATATTTATATTTAATAGGGAAGTAGTTTAATGTTGAATTGGCTAATTGAACCCTTAAGTTTTGAGTTCATGCGGGGAGCTATTACCACAGCAATTCTGTTGGGTATTCTTTGCGCTGTTGTCGGTACTTATCTCATAGTTCAACGCATGGGATTACTAGGAGATGTCATTGCTCATGCAGTTTTACCAGGACTAGCTATAGCCTTTTTCTTAGGGATTGATATTTTCTTAGGTGCATTTATATCTGGGACTCTTAGCACTTTTGTCATTACTTGGATTCAATCTCA
>JBGTMK010000879.1:0-5127 GCA_041743605.1 Nostoc sp. | reverse complement strand
AATATTATCCCGCTCATCGGCACTCATTTCCTTGGCATCGGTTTCTGGCAGGTTAATATCCTTATCCAGATTCACGATCCGGCATTTATCCATGATGCTGTTGACAATGGAAACACCGCGTCCACTATCTTTCAAGGTTTGATAGGAAGCAATCAATTCGCTCAGTTCCTTCAAACCTTTATACAAACCAGCATTTTCTGCCGGCGGTGTCAAGTAAGAAATTGTTTCGGCGTAACTCCGGCGTTTGGCAATTGTCGCTTCACTCGGATTATTGGCTGCGTAGTAATACAGGTTGGGAATTGAGCCAATCAAGTTATCTGGATAACAATCACCAGACATCCCCATCTGTTTACCTGGCATGAATTCCAAGGAACCGTGTGTACCAAAGTGCAGTACAGCATCAGCTTTCCAAACTTGCTCTAGGTAAGTGTAGTAGGCAGCAAAACCGTGGTGAGGACTAGCTGAACGGGAGAATAATAGCCGCATCGGGTCGCCTTCGTAACCAAATGTGGGTTGCACACCGATGAAGACGTTACCGAATTGCTTACCATAAATCAGCAGATTTTGCCCATCACTGTTAAGGTGTCCGGGAGGTGGCCCCCAGTTTTCTTCTAGGCGGTGAGAGTATGGGGTCAGCGCCTCATATTCAGAAACCGACATCTTGTAAGCAACGTTCAGTTCTGGGCTGTTGTACTGCGCTTGAGCGTCATGGATGACTTCTTGCAGCAGCGCTTCGGCTGATTCTGGTAATTCTGGTAAGTCGTAGCCGTTATTTTTGAGGGCTTTCATCACCTCATAAATTGAGCCGAATACATCCAAGTAAGCGGCGGTTCCGACGTTGCCTTTATCTGGCGGGAAACTGAAAACGGTGATAGCGACTTTTTTATCCAGCTTCGGCTTGCGGCGCAGATTTGCCCATTTTAAAGCGCGTTCGGCGACAGCTTCAACGCGATCGCGGAGTGCGATCGCTTTGCCTGTAGTTCCATCTCTACCCGATAAGATAATCGGCTCAATTGCTCCATCCAATTCAGGAATTGCAATTTGCAAAGCTACTTGAATTGGATGTAACCCTAAATCGCTATCCATCCACTCTTCTGTGGTTTGGAATACTAAGGGTAACGCCACCATGTAAGGACGGTTTAAGCGTTTGAGTGATTCAATTGCCTTGGGATGATCTTGTCTGGCTGGGCCACCCACTAAAGCAAAACCAGTTAGCGAGATCACTGCATCTACTAACTGTATTTTGGTAATTGGTTCGTAGAAGTAAGCATCCACAGGCTTGGAGAAATCCAAACCACCAGCAAATACAGGTAATACCCGTGCGCCTAGTGCTTCCAACTCCTGCACCATTGCCACATAATGGGCATCATCGCCTGTAACTAGGTGAGTACGTTGCAATACTAACCCGACACAAGGAGCTAGGGGATCTTTTAGATCACTAGAAATATCCTTACGAGCTGTGTACCAATTGAGGTACTCTCTGACATCTTCAAACATACTGGGAGCCAAAGGATGCCAAATCCCTAAGTCGGGATAAACCACCGGCTGTTCATAAGTAGAAGGTTCAAAATTTTGTTTCTCTAAACCTTTAAATACATATTTATCAGCTAGCATCAGCAAGAAGTTTTCCAGGTTTTCTGGAGAACCACCTAGCCAATACTGAAAACTGAGCATGAAATTTCGGGCATCCTGTGCCTTGTCCATCGGTAAAAACTTCAGCACTTGCGGGAGGGTTCGCAAAAGCTTCAGCATTCCATCTTGGAATCCCGCACCGGATTTTTCTTTGCGTTTCCGCATGAATTGTGCGATCGCACTTTTTGACTGACCCAACTGTGCCAAGGAAAAGCTGCCCATTTTACTTAGGCGCATTACTTCTGGCATAGAGGGAAAGACAACAGAAACGTCCAGGTGATCGCGGTGTGGTTCTACTGCTGCTACTACTTTCTGTGCTAAGTCTTCGATGAAAATGAGGGAAGCGATGAAGATATTCGCATTCTCAATTTCTCGTTTAAACTCCTCGTAATTTTCGGGGTCGCGGAGTTCCTCAATCAAGTACCCGCTAATTTCAATCGCCAAGTTGGGATTGTTCGCGTTAATCGTGCGAACCGCTTGCGACAATGCGCTCTGGTACTGGGACTCAAGCACGACATAGACCACCTTGATTAAACTACGTCCGCGTAAGTTATCAGGCGCAATGTGTCTAATGGTGGACTTGACGTGTGTGAACATGCTTCTTCGGCTCCTTTGATGCGTGTTCTCTGAAGGAAGTTCCTAGCGGCATCATCAGCCATAGGTAACTTGTGAACTTTTAGGCAATATCTGTTTTTTATCAGAAAATGCTTGCCCAGTAGGCATTTTATCGCCTATATGACACAAATCGATATAAAAAACGAAATATTTCTTTGTAATTATTGACTATCTTTAAAAGTATTCGCTCACATTAATGTAAAGATTTTGTAATAATTATTTAATATAGTTAAATAGCTATTTAACTATATTGTTGGATTTACAAAAAAAAACCCGCTGATGCAGGTTGTAAAAACGGAAATATCAAGGCGATCGCATCACTTAAGTCACTGACTCTGCCTGGGAATTTGCTTTTATACCAGATAATACACTTTCCATTTTTGATAAAGGCACAGCACCCGAAAAAGTCTCGCCATTAATAAAAAAGAAAGGAGTACCTCGAAGTCCCAACTTTTGGGCGAACTGTTTATCTTTTGCGATCGCAGCATTGACTTCTGCTGAATTGCGTTGTTGGTTGAACTGTGACAAATCTAGTTTCAGATTTTTAGCGATATCAACATACAATTTATCGCCTAATTTGTCTTGCTTGGCAAATAAAGCATCTTGATATTGCCAAAACTTTCCTTGTTTAGATGCAGCCCAAGCAGCTTTAGCCGCCGGGATGGCTTCAGGGTGAATCGTAGTCAAAGGAAAATGTTTGTATACCAGTGTGACTTCGTTTTGATGTTTTGCCATGAACTGCTTTAGAGTCTTATGAGCCTTAGCACAAAAAGGACATTGAAAATCAGAGAATTCTATCAACACAATCTTTTGTTCTATTGCACCAGTCACAGGAGATTCACCAATCACACTGCTAGGATTTTCTTTAATTTCCTGCTTGATTAATTGTTGAGCTTGTTGCTGTTTTTTTTGTTGCTGCTGCTGATAAGCTTCTAAAGCTTCCTTAACTATTTCTGGATGATTGCGGATAGCCCGCAAAACTTCAGCTTCCAATTTGGGATTAACGAGATTACTATTCTCGACTTCAGGAATATTAGTGTTGGCTTCTACGGGCATTGACCAACTAAATAATATAATGCAACAAAGTAAAATTCCTACTAACTCGAAAAAGCGTCTCCAGTAGCGACGCAAAGCACAGAGTATATTCATCATATTTATCATTCTTAAAAGATTTTTTATGATATTTCCTTAATTCAAAATTTTCGTCACAAACCCATCATTATCATTACTCCCACCAGCTAAACTTGGTTGAAAAGTTACTAGTACAGCACGGCAGAAATAAACAGACCATATTGGTGGGATAATAAATAATAAGGTTAAAACCCTTTTAGGGGGACGTATAGAGGACTGAGAGTGTGACTAGATTAAGTCCTAAAATATTAAATTTAAGCGATGGCGAGCGCGATCAACTCCAACAGTTGCTCAACAGACACAACACGCCGCAACAGATAGCGCTACGAGCCAAAATAATCCTCATGGCATCTCAGGGTCAAAATCATCGTGAAATCGCCCGGAATTTAGATATCAATCGGCAGATGGCTCGTTTATGGCGAAACCGATGGTTGGAAACCGAGGGTAAAGAATTATCGATTTTTCAAAGATTACAAGATCAAGAGCGTGTTGGCACACCAGTAAAATTTAGTATGGAGCAAGTAATCGAGTTGTAAGCAGAAAGCCTGTTCTGCACCTGAAGATTACGGACGACCAATAAGTTATTGGACACCAAGAGAACTAGCGGACGAAATCATGAAACAAGGTATTATTGAAAGCATATCCGTCCGCCATGTTGGAAGATTATTAGAAGAAGCAGAACTTAAACCGCACCAGAGTCGCTACTGGTTAACCCCCCCCTGTGGACAAAGAATTTGACGAAAAAGTGGAAAATATTACTGGTTTATATATCAGTGCGATTGAGCGTCATCTTCACGGGGAACGCACAATATCCATTGATGAAATGACAGGTATTCAAGCTACTGAGCGTCTAGAAAAAGACTTACCAATGCGGCCAGGTAAAGTTGAAAGAAGGGAATTTGAGTACATCCGTCACGGTACACAAAGCTTAATTGCCAGTTTTGATGTTGCTACTGGTCAAATTGTTGAGCCGACTTGTTCAGATACAAGAACAGAAGTTGATTTTGCCCTTCATATTCGTCGAACGATTGAAACTGACCCTGATGCCAAAAAATGGAATTTGATTATGGACTGCCTGAACACTCATCAGTCTGAGTCTCTGGTTCGTTTGGTTGCAGATAAAGAAGGTTTGGATATTGACTTGGGTATTAAGGGAGAAAGTGGCATCCTTAAATCAATGAAATCCCGTGCTACTTTTTTGAGTGACCCAACACACCGAATTGTGTTCCATTACACGCCTAAACATTCTTCGTGGCTCAATCAAATCGAGATTTGGTTCAGTATTTTGGTTCGCAAGTTACTCAGAAGAGCAAGTTTTCTCAGTCAGAATGATTTAAAAAATCGAATTCTCAATTTTATCGAGTACTTTAATCAAACAATGGCTAAACCTTTTAAGTGGACATATAAGGGCAAAGTTTTGGCTATTTAATGGTCTGCTTATTTACGCCGCGCTGTACTAGAACTAGTAACGCAAGGCGTAATTCGTAATTCGTAATGACGCTCCTGCGTCGCTAACGCTGCGCTAACGTAATTCGTAATTAATTGTTTGCAAGGGTTTCAGACGTTTAAGATGGGTGGCTTATTTACGCCGTGCGGTACTAGTAACCCCTGTAACATAGGCAGCATTACCCAAAAGGTTTAAAGGCTTGAAAGCTATGCAGGGTAAGCGCATCTGATTTTGTAGCTCTTGATACAGATAAAAAGCTTAAAACTGTATCTGAATATCAACTTTTCATTCAAAATAGGACG
>JBGTMK010000878.1:0-1870 GCA_041743605.1 Nostoc sp. | reverse complement strand
ATCTATGCAGGGGAGTATTTCCCTTGCTGTCTTTTGCATTCACATTTACCCCGCTTGGGATTAAACGTTGAGCCAATGCTTCGGCTTGAGAAGCCGCGCGGGGTGTGTCTGCATTGGTAGATAGCAAAAAGTTGAGGGGTAGCCACTTTTCATCAAATAGATCACAGGGTTGGTTCAAATCACCACCTTTGGTGATCGCTTCTCCTAATGCTACGTATAAATCGGGAGTATTCCCAAAGGGGCTAAATTTTTCCGATAATTTCAGACAAAAGGGAGAGACGGTATTGGTGGTTTTTTTTGGTGTTTGAGATTCAACAATAGATGGCATAATTACTACTGTACCGAAAGTAGTCAGGGTAATCAGAAAAATTGTTGAGAAGGGATTACAAGATACTTTATGGTTAAATTTCACCACTATGTGATTTCCTTATTCTTTAGCAAAAAATTTAGTGATTATTTAGTGCAGCTATCCCCCAACTCTTAGCGGGAGTTTTGGTGTACTGTGTACAGGATGGCTACTTTGATGTATGAGACTTTCATCTGAACAAATTAGTTGCCGACTGATGAATATTTGCTATTTGCGATCGCTTTTTGGGTATCCCAATTCCATGATTTTGTATCCGTGAATATATGGATTCACTCTTACAAGCTGACCGTGAGGAGTTATTATCGCGGTTTCAAGGATAATTGAAAGTTGATAAAAGTGACCGTGCGATTTAGCACATTTAAATAATCTCCTTCCTCACTTCAGGTCAACTCAATATTCTGAGTGCTAGTATAGTGTCCATTGTTTGATAACTCCTGTTTTCTGTGAAGTAATCGTTCCCTCTCTAAAATCATCGCTTCTAGCTCACTGGCACGTTCTTCTGAAAGTGGAAATATCTCCTCACCCGTCTGGAGATTACCTCGACAAATCGTCCGCTTACCTTCATTTCGGACAATAAAATCACCACTGGGTTGCACATAAGCAGTCCAATGACTACCTATCTTAAACTGCTCAATTTCATTACTTGCAGATTGATTGACTTGTCGCTGTTCGTATGTAGTAGCGATCGCTCCTACTAAATTATCAAACATTTCTTTACGCCAGAGTTCACGGTGAATGGCTCGGAATTGCACAGCAGTATCTAACTTTGGTTCTGATTCCAGTAATGGAACTTCTGGCAGATTGATTGACTCAGGATTAACTTTGAGGATAATACTAGAGCCATCTGGTTGCAAAGTAGCTGCAAATGTAGCACCAATCGGCAGTTTCGGACTGTCGGGAGCAAAAGTGCCTAAATTCTTGCCATCGATCTGTAATATCGGTGTACCGTTGTAACGATAATGCTCTGGGTGTGATTCGGGTAACTCAAAAACTCCTACTTCCAAAGTAACGCTGCGCTTTTTCCATTGCTTACTAGCAAAGTTTTCATTGGCGAAGTCATTGTATTTGATACCCAACACTTTAATTTCATCAAACTGAAAATCCTGAAGCTGTTGACATACTTCCTCTGTAAACAGGTTATATGCCAAAGCACCAACACCTGAATCCTGACGTGATGTTGCCCAACTATGATCTACTGGAGGGATAATTCTCAAATCCTTGGGGATATTAAGGTCATCTAAATCGTTAATGTTTTCGCCAAATTTAGCTGCTAATTTATCAACTACTTTGGGGGATAAGTCTTTCAAAGCAAATTCAATCAAAGGTAGTTGAGGATGAATAGTGGCATCAAATTTAATTGCTTTTTGTTCTAAAGATTCTTTCCATTTAATAGCACCTGCACCGAAAGGAACACTCAAAACATAAATATCCTGTGGTAATGCAACGCTTGGCAGTTCATAATCATGCTCCAACGAAAACGTAATTTCCATCTGTTCTGCCAGC
>JBGTMK010000877.1:0-3457 GCA_041743605.1 Nostoc sp. | reverse complement strand
ATCTGATTCAGACTCCGTACAGTAGATTTCGCAGGAGTTATTGGGACTTTCAATCAGTTTCACTTTGTAAAGTTTAGCTCCCAATTCCTGAATAGGCGATCGCAGTAAATTACTAATGTAAAGTGCGATATTCTCAGCAGTGGGCACAACTTCGGCAAAGTAAGAAATGTCTTTGTTTAAAAAGGTGTGATCGAATGGCTCTAACACATAATCTTCTACCACTTGATTCAGGGCACCTAAATCAATAATCATGCCAGTACGCGGGTCAATTTTCCCTTTGACAGTGACTTCTAGATGATAGTTGTGTCCGTGACCGTTAGGACGAGCGCACTTACCATAAATCTCAGTGTTTTCTTCGTTACTGAGCTTAGGATGAGCTAGCCGATGGGCGGCGCTAAAGTGAGTACTGATGGTGAGGTAAGCTTCCATTGCGTTTCCCGTATAATCTGCCCAAAGTTCAGGATGTTCAAATAACTGTACACGGGTTAGAGGCAAGTGTGGTGCTAGTCGCTGCCAAATAACCCGTGCAATATTCTCAGTGGTGGGCAAAGTTTGTTGAAATTCTGCCCACACATCGTTGAGATAAGAGAAGTCTAATTGATTGGTAACTTCCCGTTTAATTACGTGTTTCACATCAGACAAGTTCAATACCATGCCATATTCATCCAATTCCCCGGCTAGGGAGATAAATAAGACATAGTTATGTCCGTGTCCTGGAAATCTAGAGCAAGCACCAAAGTTTTCAATATTCTCGGCTTCACTCAGTTCTGGCAACCAATAGCGATGACTTGCCGAAAACTGGGCGCGGCGATTAACAATGCATTGCATGAGTACACTATGAGCAGAATTTAAAATTTCTTAATCTTTTTCTGTTTCCAGCATAAACTAATTTCTTAGTCATTAGTCATTAGTCATTAGTCATTGCAAAATTGCCCCATGCCCAATGCCCCATGCCCAATTACTATGTAACAGACGCTTGTGCCTCACAGTGTAATCCCGTAGCTATGCGGAATAGTTCTTGACCTGTGTGTAAATAACGCTCATCATAGTTCAAAGGAAAATAACCTAATTCATCGAGTCCATCTGCTACTTGATCGAGGCTGTAGTAGAGGTGAGCTGCTGTTCTTGCTAAACTAGGGGGATTCGGCAGGGAGCGAAAAATAATTTGTGCCTGTTTGAGGTCATCTCGACAGGCTTGTAAGTATTCCTGAAATTCATCTAACAACTCATCATCAAAGGGATCAGCAGCTAATTGTTCCATTTGTTCTTCTAAAGAATAAAGAATGGTACAAAGCAAGCGATTTACTGGTTGGTAAACTTGACGCAGCCATTCTTCTACTTGCTCGTCAACATCCCGTCCAGTTTTTCGTCTTGTCTGGTAATGCTTTTGCGCTGATGCTGTACGCTGTTGGCGATCGCTATTTAATTTTTGAGAGTCATCTTGCAGTTGTTGGTCATAATTACGGCGATTATGGTTGTCGCCTAAGACTTCATAAGCTGCATTGATGCGGATAATCTGCTCGTGATCGGCTGTATCCTGATTACTGTCAGGATGAAATAACTTAACCAAGCGGCGATAAGCTTGCTTAATCTCCGCTTGGCTTGCACTTGGACTAACTTTGAGGGTTTCGTAATGGTTAGAAACGCGCTTAGAATTGACCATTAATTCAATGTATCGTTAACTAACGCTAGTGGCCAACTTTGCCTCCAGGTCTTGGAACAATGGCGTACTCAAATACCTCTCACCAAAACTGGGTTGAATCATTACAATTAAACGTCCCTTATTTTCTTGACGTTGGGCAACGCGAATTGCTGCACATAAAGCTGCGCCACTGGAAATACCAGATAGTAGACCTTCTTCTTTTGCCAAACGCCGACTATAAGCGATCGCTTCTTCATCGGTGACGGTAATCACTTCATCAATCAATTTTATCTTTAACACTTGGGGAATAAACCCGGCACCAATTCCCTGGATCTTGTGTGGGCCTGGTTGTCCCCCAGATAAAACTGGGCTATTGGCTGGTTCAACAGCGATCGCCTTAGAACTAGGTTTGCGTGCTTTAATTACTTCTGCTACACCAGTGATCGTACCACCTGTGCCCACCCCTGCCACAATTATATCTACTTGTCCATCAGTATCTTCCCAGATTTCTAGGGCTGTAGTTTCCCGATGCACTTTTGCATTGGCTGGATTGCGGAACTGCTGCAACATATAGGTGTTTGGTGTAGTATTAACTATTTGCTGCGCTCGCCCAATTGCCCCACTCATGCCTTCCATTCCTGGTGTTAGTTCCAGTTCTGCTCCATAGGCCCGCAACATTGCCCGACGCTCTCCACTCATTGTCTCTGGCATTGTCAAAATTAATTGATAACCTTTGGCTGCTGCTGCCATCGCTAAGGCAATTCCTGTGTTTCCAGAGGTGGGTTCTACCAATATTGTCTTCCCAGGAGTAATCAGCCCCTCCTCTTCAGCAGCGTTAATCATGCTGACCCCAATCCGATCTTTAACAGATGCCGATGGGTTCATACTTTCCAGTTTCACCAAAATTTCCGCAACACATCCTTCTGCTTGAGGAATCCGATTCAACTGCACTAGGGGTGTACGACCAACCAGTTCTGTAATGTTACGAGCTATTCGCATAATTTAGTCCTTAGTTACTAGTTATTGGTCATTAGTCATCAACGATAAATGACTAAATGTAGTACATGATATCCAATTGCCGCCACGAATCTCGTTTTTCACAAAGATCCTGAAGCGTGTATTTTTGTAACACTGAATTTGCCGCGCGACTTGCTTCTTGCCAAATTTCTTCTATAACCGAACTGTCTACAGTTTTGGGATTAACATTTTTTTCAAAAGTCTGCACCTCTAATCCTTCTAAACATTGCAAAATTTCAAAAAGGATGATTTTTCGAGGCTCTCGTGTTAACAGATAGCCACCTTTTGACCCACGCTGACTTTTAACTATACCGCCACGTCTCAAGGTTGCTAGTAGCTGTTCCAGATAGCGATCGGGTATATTTTGTTGTGCTGCAATTTGTCGAATTTGCAGCGGTTCGCCATTTTCGTAGTGAGCGGCCATCTCTAATAAGGCCAGAATTGCGTATTCCGATTTACACGATAGTTCCACAAGCACTAATAAGTTTGGGGTTATGAATTAGGAATTAGGAGTTAGGAATAAAGAGTCATTCAATTTGGATTTTATATTTTTTCTTCAATTTAAAATCCAAAATTCAAAATCTCAAATTGGCAGACTTAGGATATTACGCAATACGTAACTTTATATATCGCAAGTTCTATTAGAAAAGCTTGCTCAGAAAAAGTTGCTCACGGCGTAAGTCACTTGTAGGATAGGCATTACAATTACCACTCTCCTCTGGTCTATTCATATAAAACCCGCCATAACTCAAAACTTTTAACTTACAACTCCTAACTTTTCTAGTATACTCCGGTTCT
>JBGTMK010000876.1:0-9956 GCA_041743605.1 Nostoc sp. | reverse complement strand
CCCCAACGACGATAATAACCACGAAAATCGTTGATTTGTCGATAATTCTCAGTAATTGTATTGTGAAAAAAGGGGCGATCGCAAATACTATTCACTTCTAAGGGTGGAGTATCTCCCTTAAATAAACGCTCTACTAAAAAGTTAGGAACTAGAGAAAAAGCTGTAAAATTCTCAAGCTTAACTATCTGTCCATCTTTCTCATATTCGTCATGTCTTCCTAAGCGTCCTAAACGTTGGATAAAATTACCTGCATCGGATGATTCAAAAATTAGAAAATTGATTTTGAAATCAACTCCAACATCAATTGTGCTAGTACCAATAACCAAATCAGCAGAAAGGCTTCGCTCCTTTTCTCCTTTTCCAGATAGCCCTGTATTTTCTCCAACTTTCAATCCGTAAGGCTGTAATATTTCCCGAAAAAACTGAGTTAGACGTTTGACTGCTGCAATTGAGTTAAGGATGATTGCGCCTTTACTTCTTGGATACTGCTGAAACTGAGCCAAAATCAAATCACTATTTTCTTTTAGCCAGGTTTCCGAAGCTTTAAACGATGGTTCCAAAGGAATAAAATTCAATGTAATTGTTCGTGCTACCTGCCGCCATCCCTGTGTTTGCAGTTGCTTTCCTTCTTCTGGTGTATCGGGAAATTGATATTTATTTTGTTTTAGAGGGTCAATTTCTTGACAACGAAATCCTGCTTTTTCTAATCGCCCAATTAAGTTTGTATCTGGTGTGGCTGAGAGAAACAGAAATTTCTTGCGGCGATTTGTACAGCGAATTAACAACATTGTGTTAATCACGCTAGCAATTTGTGGAGCTGCGAAAACGTGAAATTCATCAAAAATAAATAAGTCAAAATCTTTATCAATTCTGCCCCATAACTTATCTGGACTATCGCCACGAATTATATAAGCACCTCGATGTAAGTAGTGAAAAATATCAGGGTTAGTTAATAATGCTTCTCTCTGGTTAGTCAGAGTTGCGATCGCAGCTCCTTTTTTCAATCCTTCATTTTCTGCATAAATTTCTAAATCAGCCCCGCTTAGACGCACCACACGCGGGTGATTATCTGGTTGGAATTTTTCAATATATCCTCTAATCTGCGTTTCTTGATCGCGGGCGAGTTCATTGGTTGGGTAAAGTCCGATCGCAGAAAATTCACCCTGAAGCACTTCTAGGTAAGCCGCGAGACTTTTACCATCGCCAGTCATCGCGGTGTTGAACACTACATCAATATTTGGATCGCGCAACGCTTCTAAAGTTGCGGCTTGATGCCAAGAAAGCGACCAATCTTTAGGTAATTTCACCCCGTCAGGTGTTGGGACGGTTTGCGAGTAAACAGGCTTGAGAGTAATTCTGTAATTTTCGGACATACACTTAAATAGTGTCCGTAACTGGTTGTTAAAAACTATATTGGCACGCAAAATAGAAGTTTACAAGAGAAAACAAGTATAAAGTATACGGACATTTTTCATGAGTCGAAAAGGTCAATCTATTACACTGTCGATATCAGAACGTGATAAAGCCGAGCTAGAAGCGATCGCTCGTGAATTCGGTATGATGTGGGGAGAAGAACCTAACATCTCTAAGTTAATTAAAGCGATCGCTCAACGTCAGTTACTCATCGGTAACAATAACGATTGGAAAGAACCACGCATTAGGGCATTACATAGATGTATCAATGCGTTGACAGACATCGGGCAAATTGAACAAGCTCAAATCATTGCAAACTTACTTCTGGAACGCAGCGAACTATCATTACCGTTGCGAGGCGAAATTGAACGTTTCTTAGAGAATTTGCCCCCGCCTTGGCGCTTAGAAATAGATAACTACATCCTGCGAAACCAACCATTTCAGCTTTCTTATCAAGATGCAACTGGACGCTTATTAAACTTTACTGTTCGCTATGCCAAAGTTACACCCCACGAAAAGCGGGTATATCTTGATTGCTGGTGCGAAGAGACAGAAGGAAATTTTGATATACCAGAACTGGTTCACAACTGGAGTTTACGATTAGACAGGATTACAGAAGCTGCTGTCATGCCAATTTCTGGTGAGTGGCGTACTAATTTGGCTGAAATAGAAGTGGAAATGCATTTATTTGCTGGCTTGGCTTTTGCCTATCAAGCTAAACCAGAAGACAATATTAATGAGTGGCTACCAGATAAAGTGCGAGTGCGGCGAGTTGTCCGGCGAGTATCTAGTACATTTTGGTTTATGCGAGAAGTTATGCAGTATGCGCCAGATTGTGTAGTCATATTACCAGAGAATGTGCGCGATCGCCTTAAACAAAAACTCCTCACCCTCTGCCAGCTGTACGATATAGAAACCAAGGAGTGAGGTAATGCCAGAAATTCGCTGACTTAATTAGGCAGACTGCTCCAAAATCCATGCAGCCTGAAAAAAGTCGCGTTCGCAAAACATAGCATAACGATAGGTTGAATGCACAACAGAGTTAGTAGTGGCATAATTGTCAACCAAATTTTCTAACTGTTTTGTTAATGGTTGAAAGTCTCCGCTGCTGTAAGTACGAATCCAGTCTGTATATTGATGATTAGGAATACCGTTACAAGCCAACTTTTCTCCCAAAAAGGCATACAAACGCATACAGGGAGACATCGCCGCAGCGGTTAAACCCACATCTCCACCCCAAGCAGTTGCTAACAAAAAGTCAGTGTAACGGCGGGTAGCAGATTCTGGTTCCACAGAATGCAAATTGACTCCCCACCCAGAAGCATAGCCACTATGCAACCGCAGTTCTTCTAAAACTCCACTAGCTAAGTTATGAAATGTGGTGAAACCTAACCAGTCTGGTGCTTTAGCGGCGGCGATACTGTACGCACGGGCAAAAGCTTCTAAGAAAAAAGCATCTTGCCCTACGTAGTAAGCAAATTTCACCTGCTCAAGAGTACCATCGCCAATGCCTTGAACAAAAGGATGCTCTAGGCAAACTTCGGCTAAGTCTTGATTTGCTGCCCATAATTGGTTAGATAAAGTCATTTGTCACTTGTCATTTATTATTATTCTCCTCAAAAAGGGAAGAACTGAAGCAAGACTGAGCCAAGACTTCCCAAAAAGTCAACAAAACTGGGGCTACCAGCGCTTACTTTTTCATTGACGGGTGTTTGCAATTCTTTAATAAAAGCCTGGGCTGTTAGTGTACCATTACTGTTATTTTGGGATGTAAACAATTTTTCAGCAATTTGGGCATCTTGGAATGCACCCTGTCTATCTAGTATTTGGTAACGGGCGACACCACGAGCTAAATAAGCACCCGCATATTCTGGTTTAATAGCGATCGCTTGATTAAAATAACTGATTGCTTGCTGTTGGTTGCCTTTTTGCGCTTCTGCTACACCCAAAGCATAAAATTCTTCTGGTGAAGCGATTTGTGATGATATACCAACTGCACCTTGGAAGTTAGTCCCATTCAAGTAAGCACCAGTCAGTTCTGCATTTGCTAAATAACTATTTCTCAAATCAGCACCAGCCAAATTTGCCCCACTAAATTTAGCTTCGCTCAGGTTAACACCAAATAAACTAGCACCACTCAAATTTGCACCCCGCAAATCTGCGCCACTCAAGTTTGCACGGCTGAGGTTAGCACCTGCGAGATTAGCACCGCTCAAATTGGCTCCAGATAAGTCAGCCATCACTAAACCTGCACTCGTCAAATCACAGTTTTGACATTGTTTGGTTGCCAATAACTGTCTAACATGTTCAGAATTTGCCGCTTGTACAGATGTTGTCAAACTAATGGTGGTTAAAAATGCGGCTACGCCTAAAATGTGGTTTTTCATATTCGCGTAATATTTTTTACTCAATATTCAAAATGGACTGAGACGGATTTATACCTCAGCATTATGATATGAGCAATCTCAATAATTTGCCCTCTGTAGTTGCCTATATCACTTATAGAAACCATTTGATATCTTTGAGGCGAGTAGGAAAAATAGCCAGCGAAGGCACAAAAGGATGTCCACGCCGCCAAGGCGGGCTTAACCAGACTCAGCAATCAGCACTCCTCATTATCGCTGTTTGCTGATTGCGATGAGCTTGTGTTCAAAAGTATCAATGAGGACGGTTCTGAAAAATCTGGTGGATAGCTGAAGTAAAGTGTGGGTGAGAGTGAGAAAATATTGGCGAATACCTTGTAAATCATCAATAACAGAAGCACAACAGCGAGTAGAAGCAGAGGGTGATGAACTGCCTATTTCATCTACTAGTGAAACTGTATGAATCACATAATCAGCAGCAGTCAGATTAAGTCCTGTGCCCCGTGTTTTGAGACTAATGAGAAAGACAATAGCTCCATACCAACATAGCCAACGGTTGTAAACAATACGAGCATTCAAGATTCAATCACCAGATATTTAAAAAATGATCAGAGTGTGGAATAATACATAGATGATAAATTTAATTCCACTCCATAGAACGATAACAAATGTAAAGCTATGATTGCTCAACATTACAATTCAATTCATGTTGAAAATAACTTACTTCAACAAATCAAAATTAAAGAAAATCAGCTAAAAATTGCACAAGAAGCTAATATGCTCCATGTAACAGAAGAATTACAGAGGCAATTATTAAAGTTACAGTGTGAATTATCAGAACCACAAGACCTTGAAATTCAAGCGTTGATGGGTTTGCTAGACGATTGAGATTGTAACTGTAACTTTATGTTGCTAAGTTTATTTTCAACAGCCAAAATGTGCTATTGAAAAGCACACCATGGTAATTATTATTCCTGGAGGTGTAGCTTATATGTTCTACAGTTCAAGAATTAACAATAAAACCAGTAACTATCTAAAGTGTCATAGAAAGATCATAATTATTACTTAGGCAAAATGTTGTTTTTTTGCTGCGTGTTTAATCTGTTTATCTTTGGTAATAAATCAATCTTAAGAACAGGTTCAATAGACCGCACTTGCCTTTGCCTAAGAATTTGAATTTCTCTCTCTATGGAATCTTTTCCTTGTCTAAAAAAGTCTTGAGAATTATGTGGAACCAGGTCACGAGATAAATGTTGAGCTTGTGCTTGAGTTAAATTAGGAAAGGCTTGTTCAGCATTGGCAGAAGTCTGTACAGCCAATAAAAAAACTGTTGAAACCACCAAGTGGTTTATTTTTATACATTTGGTGAATATCAGGTTTGACATGATTAATACATCTGTTGTGTAAATCCTGCTTCAAACCATCTTGTGTTGGTCTGATTATAAGCAAAGTACACTTAATAGCTTGCAAATTACCTCCTACAAATGGGTGAATTAATCAACTAAACTACTAGTACAGCACGGCGTAAATCCAGCTACCATCTCCAATTAACAAGACTTGGGGTTTGAGTAACTTGTTAAAGGTAGGCAAACTTCCGCCGCTTGAAATTTCGATAAATGTTGAGAGGAAGAGAATTGTGGTAGATATGAAAAGTTTGCTATTGGGTATCTAATGGTATTCTTGCCTTTTGAAACACCTGCTCAACAGTAAATTGCAGTCCTTCAAACAAAGAATCTGTGAGTAGTTCTTCTCCCATATAAGTTTGTGGTGCTGCATCTGGATAAAAAACAGTAATGCTTCTGGCTTTACTATCTAATACCCACACCCGCAGCACCTTAGCATCTAAATAATCTTTGGCTTTAGCCGCCATTTGTCCAAAGGTTTGCCCCGGCGAAATAATCTCAATCACCAAATCAGGAGGAACAGAACATGCTCCTTCTTGATCCCAATCAGGTGGTAAACGTTCATTAGAAATATATAAAATATCCGGTATTGGCATCCAATCTCGCCCTCGACGAGTTAATGCAACAGCTAATTCTGGGCAAACTTCTCCTTTACCCTCACAGCATTGCTCAAGCAAATTGAGAAGGGCGCGGGTAAGTTTAGAGTGGAATTTTTTTGGTGACATCTTAGGACTTGCCTGGCCATCAACAAGTTCATAGGTGATATCTCCCTCGCCTGGTGGAAGATTCAAGAACTCTTGCAAAGTTAATTGATTTTTGGCTTGGAGTATCATGACTCAATAATTCGTAATTCGTAATGACGCTCGATGACTCGCTAACGCTGCGCTAACGTAATTCGTAATTGAATGACAGAGCAACTAATTTTTGTTCTGACTCCTAAATTCTTCACATTCCCCGCAAAACTTGGCGAATAATATCCGATGACACCTCATCGGTAACTGTTACTACACCAATCTCTGTTGGTAAAACAAACCGTACTTTTCCGGCTTGGACTTTCTTATCTAATTGCAACGCCTCAATAATTGCTTCAATATCTACCCCATCTGGTAATTGAGTTGGTAAACCCGTTTTTTGAATTAAAGCATTTTGCCGTTCTGTGTCTTCCTTTTGCCACAATCCTAAATCCACAGCAATTTGACCGGCTGCTACCATACCAATAGCTACCGCTTCACCATGATTTACTAGACGATAGCCAGTCAAACTTTCTACTGCATGACCGATGGTATGTCCATAGTTGAGAATCGCCCGTAATCCGCCTTCTTTCTCATCTTTACTAACAACATCAGCTTTAGCTTGACAAGATCGCGTTATTATGCTGTGTAGCAGGTCAGGTTTTACATAGCGGAGTTGATCGAGGCGTTTACTTGCTTCCAACTGGGCAAACAATTCGGCATCCCAAATCACACCATACTTAATAACTTCTGCCATCCCCGCCCGAAACTCACGCATAGGTAGAGTTTTTAACACATCTGGGTCAATCAAAACTAAACGCGGTTGATGGAATGCCCCAATTAAGTTTTTACCGTGGGGATGATTCACGCCAGTTTTGCCACCAATTGCCGAATCTACCATCGCCAACAGAGAGGTAGGTACTTGGACAACATTAATACCGCGCAACCAAGTTGCAGCCGCAAAGCCAGTCATATCACCAATTACACCTCCGCCCAAAGCCACCATAGTAGAAGAACGTTCTAGGCGGTTTTCCAAGGCGATATCGTAGAGTTTTTGGATAGAATTGAGGGTTTTGTAGCGTTCACCAGGTGGTAGAGTGCAGCTAGCAACTTCAAATCCGGCAGATGTTAGAGATGCGATCGCTCTTTCGCCAAAATGTTTAAAAATCGTCGGATTAGAAACCAGCAGTACCTTCTTGCCTAGCTTGAGACTGGCCATCTGTTGACCCAGTTGATCTAAACTCGAAGGTGCGATCGCAATCTCATAAGACTGCTCTGGTAGATTTACATTAATTACAGAAGTCATTGCCCATCCCCAAACAAGCGCTCGTGGGCTGTATTGTATCGCAATCTCGGAAATGGGCATAGGGCATTGGGGATTGATTAAGAAACAAGGAAGCAGGAGAAAAGTTGCAGTAAGTATTTCCCCTCACCACCATGCCCAATGCCCCATTCCCAATGCCCAACAACTAATGATTCAATAGATTTAGGAAGTATTCTGGAGAGAAATAAATGTTTGCAATTGTATCTTATGTCCTCTTTTTGGGTTTATTCTTTGGCTTATCTGTAGGTTTGCTGTTCGGTCTGCGGACTGCCAAGATAATTTAATCGAGAGCTAGATTCAACCCAAGACTCTTGTGGGGTGGGCATCTTGCCTGCCCTACGTTTGTAAATAGGCTATAAAACCCTTATTTTTTCACCAAGTCCACGTCGGCGGACTTGGTAAAAGTGCTGTAAGCTTTAGTCCGTCGGCACTTACTCTCTGATGTTGACAAGAAGTTAATTGTTTTTTCCTAAAGTATTGTTACCGCATCGTGATATGATTCAGCTGACTGAATGTGCAGTCATCATATTTAACTGTACTGGTTTCAAGTCCCGTGAGCTTGTCTGACGAATCAATTGCGCCCACTCCGACAACGCAACAAGATGCTAAAACCGGTTCTGAAGACACAGAATCGGGTAACTCCATGCAAGAGTTCTATCAACTCTTCCAGCGATTGTTGGTAATCACGCTTGTCTTGACGGGGGTTATTTTTATCTCTGTGTGGATTTTTTATTCCTTGAACATTGCCCTAAATTATTTAATTGGGGCGTGTACAGGTGTGGTTTACTTAAAAATGTTGGCTAGAGATGTTGAGCAGCTCGGTAGTGAAAAAACCAGTCTGAGCAAAACTCGTTTTGCTCTATTTTTGGGAGTGATGATCGTGGCAACTCAATGGCGTGAGCTACAGATTCTACCCATTTTTTTGGGATTTCTAACTTACAAAGCCACGCTCTTCGTCTATATGGTGCAAATTGCGTTCATTCCTGATTCTTAAGAAGTCAGGCTCACAAAGATAGTAATCCCATCCTCGCTCGTTGGGGAAAATGCTTGAAGAATGCAAATGCTTAGTGTCTTAAACGCCTTTAATTCTTTTCCCCTCGCCGAATTAGAAGTAGGACATCATTTCTACTGGCAGTTGGGCAATCTTAAAATTCATGGGCAAGTTTTTCTCACCTCATGGTTTGTGATTAGTATTCTAGTAGTGGCTTCAATAGCTGCTACTCGAAATGCACAAAGAATTCCCAAGGGCATCCAAAATTTGATGGAATACGCCCTAGAATTCATTCGTGATTTGGCCAAAAACCAACTCGGTGAGAAAGAGTACCGCCCTTGGGTGCCATTTATTGGCACATTGTTCTTGTTTATTTTCGTATCGAACTGGTCAGGTGCGTTAATTCCCTGGAAGCTCATCAAGCTACCTTCGGGCGAATTGGCAGCTCCCACCAATGACATCAATACGACTGTTGCATTGGCATTGCTGACTTCCTTGGCGTACTTTTACGCAGGTTTTAGCAAACGGGGTTTAGGCTACTTTAAGAAATATATAGAGCCAACACCCATTTTGTTGCCGATCGCAATTCTTGAAGATTTCACCAAGCCCCTCTCCCTAAGCTTCCGTCTATTTGGTAATATTTTGGCGGATGAATTGGTGGTAGCGGTATTGGTGCTGCTAGTTCCTCTATTTGTACCTCTGCCTGTAATGGCCTTGGGTTTATTTACCAGTGCCATTCAAGCCCTGGTTTTCGCCACCCTCGCCGGAGCATACATTCATGAGGCAATGGAGGGGCATGGCGGAGAAGAACATGAGGAGCATTAAGCCTCTCAGTTGATAGCACAGTTCCCAGAGCATATTCGCTCAAAACATCGCAAAGCGCGATCGAAAGAACTCATGTGCAGCGTGAAAACCACGTTTCTAATCGTTAACGTACTTTTGTTAGTTTTGTAATCAAAGCAAGGAAAATCAACATGGATCCATTAGTTCAGGCTGCTTCAGTTCTCGCTGCTGCTTTAGCGATTGGTTTAGCTGCAATTGGCCCTGGTATTGGTCAAGGTAACGCTGCTGGACAAGCAGTAGAAGGTATTGCTCGTCAACCTGAAGCAGAAGGAAAAATTCGCGGTACTCTGCTATTAACCTTGGCATTCATGGAATCCTTGACTATCTATGGTCTAGTAATTGCCTTGGTATTGCTGTTTGCTAACCCCTTCGCTTAATACCTGAAAATTTTTGTGAGTGTGGAGACGTGAATCATCACGCCTCTACAATCTAAGAGGTTTTAGGTATTTAGTCATTCTAATGTGATTTTAGATTTTAGATTTTGGATTTTGGATTATCAAGAGTTTCCGGTATATGTGCCGAAGCTGATTGGTGAAACAAATCTCAAATTATTAATCTAAAATGCCCAGAAGAACATACCCTTGGGTTAGTGTTAATCCCTTCGGGTGACGCTCGAAGACTCGCTAACGCTGCGCTAACAGCAGTCGCTCATGGGGGAAACCCCCATCGCCCTTGGCGTCTCCCCTTGGGAGAAGACCGCGCTGCTTCACCAAAATTGCAAATCTAAAATCCAAAATTACTTGACCCTTGTTGGCTATGGGTCTCTAAAATATGAAAGGTTGGATGACGTTGCTAGCCATGAAAACTGCTACTCCAGCCAAAGAGGAGACAAATGTTTGATTTCGATGCTACCTTGCCCTTCATGGCATTGCAATTCCTGCTATTAGC
>JBGTMK010000875.1:0-3329 GCA_041743605.1 Nostoc sp. | reverse complement strand
ACATCTGACCTACATCGCTTAAATCCTGTGCAAATGAGGTTTCTGCACCAACGGACTTGCGAACTCGATTTGCTTCAACTAGGCGATCATCTTCTGCTCTGGCAATCTTATAGTAATAATTACCTGCTTTACCAAAATGGTGTGTTAACTCAGAAAGAGTTCGCTCCTTTAAATCTGCGCCAGTATGAATGCCGAGCGAGTGCATTTTCGCTGCTGTAACCTCTCCAATGCCGTGGAATTTCTCAATTGGCAGTTGTTCTACAAAGGCGATCGCATCCTCCGGTAAAATCACCGTTAGTCCATTCGGCTTATTCTGCCCTGATGCCATTTTTGCAAGAAACTTGTTAATCGATACGCCTGCGGTTGCCGTCAACTGGGTTTCTTGGAAAATCGCAGTTTTAATATGTCTTGCGATAGTAGAAGCGTAGGGAATGTTTTGCTTATTCTCAGTAACGTCCAAATATGCTTCATCTAGCGCAACTCCTTCCACTAAATCACTGTAGCGTTTGAAGATAGCGTGGATTGCAGCAGAAATCTCTCGGGAAACGTCGAATCTTGGTCTGACAAATATCAGTCCGGGGCATTTTGCAATTGCTGTTACCGAGGGCATTGCTGAGTAAATGCCAAACTTACGAGCTTCATAACTGGCGGCTGCAACCACGCCTCGCTGATTCGGACTGCCACCGACTACTAACGGTTTGCCTCGGTAGCTAGGGTTATCCCTCTGTTCCACCGATGCGTAGAAGGCATCCATATCAACGTGAACTATCTTTCTCACTTGTAAGCAGAGGGAAGCATTAGAAAGTTAGGCTAACTGGTACTTAATAAAATACTATATTACTAGTTCTATAGTACATTAGCACTACTTGGTTAAAATACCATATCTGCATTATTCCCCAACGAAACTGCTACGGCGGGGTCAATTATCGGCTGTTCCGTACCTTTCAGTTTTGCAACTCAATTATTCATATCAGCACAAAGTATTTTAAAAGGAGCAAAAGTATGACTAATCTTGTTCAAGACTTAGAACAGTGTTGGTACATCTCCCCACCTTGGGGTCAACGAATCCCGCCGTTGCTAGTAAGCTTACTTGAACGGGTGTACGTCAAGACAGTCAAAGCATTTGGTTACTGCTGTGGTGTCGAATGGTCGCCGCAAGGCTGGAAATACGAAATCAATACTTGCAATGACAATATTACTGTTTGGGGTAGTGAACTTATTGGTACAGGTAACTTGCGTTCGCTGCCCCAAGAAAAACCCGTTTTCCGTCTGGGTGAGTTAGTCGAGTTTCGGTTTCATGGCAATGGCCCATCGGTTCGTATTGTCCAGGGCATTCAACTGATTAATGATTCTTGGTTCTACAGCATCGAGTGGATGTCCCCTGCTATATCAGAAAAAGGTGACGAGGTTCTTACCTCTAGAGATTCCATCGCACGAGTGACTGACTATGACTTGGAAAGGGTGCGATTATGACGGTGTACACCTCATATTATCGTGGCGAGATCCGAGGCGAAGGCATCTCAATCTCGCTCTACCCTCCCAAAAATTGGAAAGGCAAACATCGGCCACTATTCGCGCCAACTCCAGAACTCCTGAAGTGGTGGAAGGCATCAGCCCAGGATACCGCCGCACAGGAAGAATACACCAGGGAGTTCAAGAAGACTCTGGATTCTCGTCAGCAACTAATTCAATTGTGGGTGAGAAAACAGAAAGAAAATCCGCAAGATATAATGCTATGCTGCTTTGAAAAGACTGGGGATTTCTGTCATCGATATCAAGTCGGGGAGGAGATATTGCAAGAGCTTTGGGGCGGGGAAGTTGGGGCTGACCAGCTACAATTAACCCTTGTCCAAAATGGCTTGACAAACCACCCTATTAGTTCGCCAAGTTTAATTGGCGGGGAAAAGGGTTTAAATCCCAAACCCATTAACCTTTCCCCTTTACCCAGCCCTCACCCAACATTTTTGGGTTGGCAGATCACTACTGCATATCCACCTTTGGTATCGTTGCTGATCGAGAAATGTCACGCATTGGGTTATCCTGTTGTGTGCGTTCCCGCTTCGGGTTGCCGTAGGCATCGCCTAGCTTGCGGCTACTACCGGGTATCTCTGCATGGCGAGGATTTGGGGGATTGGTCAAGTACAATTCGCAATTCGCTTTTTCGCCCATTCGCAGTTACAAAAATCTGAATTGAGGATAGGTTGAAATCGTGATTCTATCATTGTCTACAACTCATATTCACTCGTATAACTCGCAACTAATTGTCTTAACTGGAACATTCAAAATAATTGGGAAAAAGCGAATTGAGGCGGGTGCTGGCGGTTCTGTCAGAATTACAGCAGGAATTCTATCGGGGGCGGTTGCTACGGGGAAAAGTTATCGCTCATCGGAATAATTTAAATGTTTCTATATGAGAAATTTTTTAATAAAATATACATTTTAGATAAGATATACGCTATTAAAACATCTATTCAAACATAAACTCTAACAATAGGATGTTATCGTAAACGCTGTTGATAAAGTTAATGTTTAGTAAGTCAACTATCAAAATCTGATCTGATTGGTGAGGGAACAGAAAAGGAAGGATATAGATGTGTACTGATTTTTTCAAAAATCAAATACAAGTTTTATAGTTGCATTAATAACTACTTGTTGACACAGTTTTTGCTTGGGCGTAGCCGTTTTAGATATCCCTTTGAGTTTGGGAAACTAAAGCAAACGATAAATGCTAATTTTTTCATCAGTTTTTAACGCTGATTGTAATCAAGAGTAATTTAAATACATTGTCTTTGCTATTTTGGTACCTACTAACGAGACATTTATTAGAACTTCAAGCAAGCACAATAGATGTACAGTTTCAGGACATTGCAAAGCTGAATAAAACCTCAATTTTGAAACTATGATGCATACAAATGATAAATTTCCTACTCATCCTTCATTTCTTCAAGGGTTACGAGTACTCCTTGTCGATAATGATGTCAATTTCTGCAATTCTTTAACAGCGATGTTGCAATCTTATGGTGTGAACGTGCAAGCGACATTTTTAGGAGAGCAAGCTATGGAAATATTTGTTCAATGGCAACCGGATGTCCTATTGAATGGTATTTCCTCATCAAAAGAGGATGGTTATACTCTGATTCACCAAGTAAGAACACTTGCGGGAGAGCGAGGCAAAGCAGTGCCAGCCATCGCTCTGACAGGCGCTGTAACTGAAGATATGTATCAACGTTCTCTTTTAGCTGGGTTTAGTCTATGCTTTGCTAAACCCGTAGTTGTTGATGATTTTGTTGCTGTACTTGGCATTTTAGCAATTGCTAATAATCCTCATA
>JBGTMK010000874.1:0-8868 GCA_041743605.1 Nostoc sp. | reverse complement strand
TTTTCTAGTAGAGTTAAAGGATACTCAACTACTGCATAATCCACATCAGGAAATGCTTGTTTTTTCTCTTGCTCTAGTTTTTTAGCTTCAGCGGGATCAATGGTATATTTATATTTAAAGTTCTGAAAATCTAGCTGTTGTGGACTTTTCCCATCATTAAAATGAATCGTGACTTTCTTTTCTGGCCCATAGCGTAAAACTGTTAATACTGCGGTACAAGGGTTAACATCACTTGGTAATAAGTTTTCACCAATTAAGGCATTAAGAAACGTGCTTTTTCCTCGTTTCATATCGCCCAAAATCAAAAGGCGAAATACACCTTGACGGAGGTTTTTACTAGCTAGTGTAATATCTTCAATATCTCGCTCTAAACTGAGTTTTCCTGATGAAAAATCACCAGCTAACTCAGCTTTACTAATTGTCTCAGCCAGTTTACTCAAACATACAGAAATCTCAGATCGCACTTGAGCAACACGCTCTAAATCTTGGATAAATCTGTCAGTTGCTACCTGCTCACTCATCATAGTTACGCCTTTATTAAGAATTAGTTTTTTTAGATTCAAAAAATAATTTGTAAGACATCCACCCCAGCGCAGCAACAATCATAAACCCAGCCAATGCTGCGGCTATTCTGACTGCAACTAGTGTTACTACACCAAGAGCAAACAACTTTCCGCCCAGAATCACTTTTTGCATCCAAGGTTTCTGGGAATTTTCTGGCTGATGCTTCATAGTTTGATGAAAAGCTGCATCGGTAGTATGGAGGTTAGTTTCCATTTCTCGGAGTCGCAATTCAACTTCTCGTTCTCGTAGTAAACGTTCCCGGTGTTCAAGTTCTTTTTGGCGATTCCCTTCAGATGTCATCGGTGTCCACCTCATCTAAGACAATGAAATGATGTCAACATTCACTCGACAATCATGCAGTATACTAGCTTACATAAATATTTTTTAACCCCAGTGAAATTACCATTTTAATTTTCATGGCTTGCTAAACTGAAGCTAGAAGTTAGCCACCATAAAATACGCTCAATTTCTGGAAATTTGTCTTCTTCAACGTCTTGGTGTGCCAGAGGAATGTCTTGAAAATCTGGCAACTGTCAGAAGCGAACCAGTTTTACCAGGTTTTGTGTTGAATTTGAGTAAAGTTTGGTAGCGATATCTAGTGAAAAGCTTTTTCGATAAAGCGTATATTCTGAGGCCGCTATCAGCCAAAATTTTTATAGATGAAAAAACAGGTACAGTCAAAATGGATATTAAAAATGGCTTCGTTGGCGCTGTTGGCAACACACCTCTGATTCGCTTAAACAGCTTCAGTGAAGAAACAGGATGTGAAATCCTTGGTAAAGCAGAATTTCTCAATCCTGGCGGTTCCGTCAAAGACCGCGCTGCACTTTACATCATTGAAGATGCAGAAGAGAAAGCTCTACTCAAACCTGGTGGCACTGTTGTAGAAGGAACCGCTGGTAATACTGGCATTGGACTAGCACATATTTGCAACGCTAAAGGCTACAAATGCCTGATTATTATTCCCGATACCCAGTCACAAGAAAAAATAGATGCACTGACAGCACTGGGAGCAGAAGTTCGTCCCATCCCTGCTGTACCCTACAAAGACCCGAACAACTACGTCAAGCTATCTGGTAGAGTTGCTGCTGAATTAGAAAATGCCATTTGGGCGAACCAGTTTGATAACTTAGCTAACCGCCGTGCCCACTACGAAACCACAGGGCCGGAAATTTGGGCACAGACAGATGGTAAAGTAGATGCATGGACAGCTGCAACTGGTACTGGTGGTACTTATGCTGGTGTATCGTTGTATTTGAAAGAACAAAATCCGACGGTTAAATGCGTTGTTGCCGATCCGTTGGGTAGTGGACTTTATAGCTATGTCAAAACTGGCGAAATCAATATAGAAGGAAATTCCATCACCGAAGGCATCGGTAACGGTCGTGTCACAGCCAATATGGAAGGCGCACCTGCTGATGATGCTATCCAAATCGATGACAAAGAAGCTTTGCGGGTAGTTTATCAACTGCTGAGAAAAGATGGGCTGTTAATGGGTGGTTCAACAGGTATTAATGTTGGTGCCGCTGTTGCCCTAGCGAAGCAGTTGGGTCCAGGACATACCATTGTTACTATTTTATGTGATAGTGGTTCCCGGTATCAGTCACGGATATTTAACCCGGAATGGCTAGCGTCAAAAGGACTTTCGATAGATTAGTCATTAGTCATTAGTCATTGGTCATTAGTCATTCGTTATTAGTAAATAGCAACTGACAAATGACAAATGACAACTGACATTTATTAACAATATCATATGTCTGCAATCTTGTTGACTGAAGGGAGGCATCCAATGAATATCCAGCAGCTGCGTCAATCCTTAAAACAAAAGTGGCTAATTTACTACGAGCAAAATATTTCCTGGCTGGTCAAAATGCGAATTTGGGGGACTTATCATGGTCTGCGCCGTCCTTTGTCCGGTTATATTTTGGCAACACTGTCTGTTTTGGAACCCCAGTTTGATGAAATACTTTCTTTTATGCTGGATCTGAATAACGATCCAGATAAAATAGTCACCGCTTTAGGTCTTAATTTTAATCCTGATGAAGAGTTACGTTTAATAAAATCAGAACATTCTACGGCTACAAGCCAAGTTGAAACCGAGTCACTATATCAGAAGCATTTTGAGGATAAAGATGTGTCATCGGTTGTAACTGCCAGCAAGATTGCGTCTGATTCTCTTGCTGAAACTCTAGACTCAAATTTGTCACGCGCTGATCAACTAGTGCCATCATTTACGGCTAATACTGAGATAGTTCGCACACACAAACCTGAGTTAGTAGTTGCATTTGCTACTAAAACAGCTTCAGATCCTCCGGGAAAAACTCCATCATCGGGTTTTATAAGCGAATATCAGCCACTACAATCACCCTTTAAACGCCTTCCTTCAGGAGCATCGCTGACAATGACCACTGAGGTTAATAGTAAAGCCAAAACTATGCCATCTCTAGTATTAGCAGCAGAGGTTTCTAGCAACAGTAAACCAGGGCGTAGTCGTCAGACATCGCCACCTGGGCGACTTCCTTTAGGTTCATCTCTGGCAATTACCACCGAGATTAACAGCAACGGCAAACCAGTGCGATCGCTAGCAATTACTACTGACATTAAAAGCAACGGCAAACATCCGAATATTCAACTACAGAATGTTAAAAGCAAACTGAATTTACCAACCACTAATGCCCGCAGTCTAGCTTCTTGGGTAGATGAATTTTGTTACGGCGCTAGGGATAAAGAAGAAGATATTTTGACTTGAATTGCTTATGGGTACTCGTGAGAAACAAAGGGGATTTCTATGACTTCACCTTCAGTTTCTCCCACTTTAACTTTTAAGCCGACGCCACCAGCTTTAGTGCGAATATAACCTAGTCCAAAGTAACCATCAGCGGTTTGGGTGTAACTGGTAAGTTTGCCAACCTTTTCATCTCCAACTGCGATCGCACTTCCAATTTCCGCAGGGGCACTGAGACGAATACCAAGCAAGTGTTGCTTTACACCTTTATATGTATTTAACCGGGCGATGGTTTCTTGCCCAATATAGCAACCTTTATTAAAAGAAATTGTTTGCCACAAACCAACTTCCAAAGGATTGTAATCATCTGTGAGTTCCGCATCTGGGGCGGGGCGGCCTTGTAAGATTCGCAAGGCATCCCAAGCGCGATCGCTCATTTCTACCGCCCCAGCTTCTAACAATTTGTTCCACACCGAAGATTTATCAGTATATGGGAAAGTGAAGGTGTATCCGGGAGCAGCTAACCCGCTACCCACAGCAACCCGCACTCCCTCAGCCGGAGCGATCGTGTATACTTGGTGATTACCGTAAGGTTGACCGATGAGTTCGCCAATACCTAACTTTTCTAAAACAGCGTCGCTTCCTGGGCCAATGAGGCTGAAGGTGTTGGTGTATTCTGTAATATCAGATAATTCCACCTTATCGGCATAGAAAATATATTTATCTAGCCATTCCATGAGAAACTGGCGGCGGTTGGGTGAAACCAGCAAGATTACCGCATCTTCTCGAACATAGGCGGTTGCTAAATCGATTGTTCTGGCTGTGGAAGTGACAAAAACCGTATCACAACCTTGTCCAGGCTGGAGTATTTGGAAATTGTTAGTACTTTGGTTGTGTAAGAAATTGAGGCGATCGTCGCCAGATACCTTGATGCGTCCCCAGGCGGTGCGATCGCATATTGCAACCCCAACTCTGGCAGCTTCGATAGCTGCTGCGTCTTTCTCGTCAAGTGTAGATGTTGGCATGGTGATGAGAAGTTGCCCTGTTTTAATGTTGTCGCACTGGAAATCTTAGCAAATAAGCGTTTCCGCCTTCAATCTACCTCTGGTTTTCTTCTGGCGTATAATCAAATCAACAGAAAGTGCCGAACAATAAAAACTTATGAAACGAACTTTTACTGCAAGTGTATGGCAGGAAGGTAACTGGATTGTGGCACAATGCTTGGAGATTGATATTGCTAGCCAGGGCGCGTAAAGTTTGCCAAATCTACCGATGAAGGAACCCGTACTGCGATCGCGCCTAGTCATCGAGAAATTACTATTGGTACGCTGGGGAGTATTTTACGACAAGCTGGGATAAATGTAGAAGAGTTTGAGGGTTTGTAAGGGCGGCGTAGAAGTGAAAGGGGTTATGGTTAAAGCGATCGCCTAAATTACGGAAAGTACCTGTAAACATCTTTCCTGTGCAATACCCTCACAAAAATCACTACACTCTCTGATAATGCAATTCCAACTCTGTAGTCTCCAATTCTAATGCGATAATAGTTACCATCAGCTTGGAGTTTTTTAATATTATTTATCTCTGTTAGATTTTCGGCGTTTTCTACTTCTTCAATAACCGCCTTAATCTTTTTAAGTAAGGCTTCATCCCGAATATTATTTAAATCTTTCTCAAAGCTTTTTCTGAACTCTATATTCATCCTTTACTGTCCAACATTTTGAAAATAGCTTCGCGGCTGACGGTTTCAGTATTTTCACCTTCTTTAATAGCCCTTTCTAAGGCTATATCTTCCATGATTTCTGCGAATAAATCATAAAGTACTTCTTTATGCTCTTGAAGTACCTCAACAATTACTGTTTTCAACAGTTCTTTAAGTTTAATTTCATCTAAGTTTATTTCTGGCATAAATCCTTTGCTGGCTCCGTTTTGCCTGATACTAGCACGCTTCCTATTTCATTTTCTATATATGCAGATGAATGGAGAATCTGCCATTACCAACATCCCGATTTTGTTAATAACTTGCGATCGCCTTTTATGTCACAGTGCAATTACTGAGGCAAATATTTTCATTAGTAATTTAAGCTATACGTGCTTTAGCTAAACTTTCCTTCACATAATTAATTATGTCCTCTGAACAGTTCCAAGCAGCACACGACAGCATATACAACACTGGCACACTTCTTTTACAGTACCTTCAAGAAATTCGCCAAGGCCGCCTCAGCGAAGGAGACGATACCAAAGGTTTGCAGAGTGTCGAGGATGATATTAACAAAGCCCTACATGAATTGAAAGAGAATAAATATCAGGTGGCTGTTATCGCGGCGATGAAAGCTGGCAAGAGTACCTTTTTAAATGCCGTGATTGGTGCTGATGTTCTAGCGAGTGAGACAGCAGCATGTACAATCTGCCGTACAGACGTTCGACATATTCCATCTGGACAAATCCCCAGACTTTTGGAATACCGAGAGGGGCAAAGACGACCTATTGTTCTTGCTGAAGGTGATGCTGGAGAAATTCAACAAAAATTTCTGGTGCGTACCCGTGAGATTCGAGAAAAAGATAATCCTGACGATACCATACGTTTTGAGATCGAGTATCCTATCGAAGCCATTAGCGGACTCTCTTCCCTTGCTGGTTTTACTTTAGTTGACACTCCTGGACCCAATGAGTGGGAGTCTACCAATTTCAATGTCAAACTCAAGGAAACTACACTGGAAGCACTGCGAAACTGCAATGCAATTTTGTTTGTTTTAAATTACGCCTCCTACAAAGATAATGCTATTTCAGATTTGTTTAAGGAAATTATAGAAAATCGTAAGGAAATTTTATCTGAGAATACAGGTAAAATTTCCTTCATCCTTAACAAAGTAGATCAGAAGACAGAAAAAGATAGAGAAATTTCTGATGTTATAGAGGACTTAAAACGAGAGTTAACTAACTTTGGCTTTCCAAATCCAATTATCTATCCTGCAAGTTCTAGACAAGGACTTTTAGCAAAACTTATCGGACAAAACAAAGCGACTGAAAGCCAGATAAAGGACTTCAAAAAGTTTTTTAGTGCCAGGTACGCCATAGAAGATGAAGAAGGCAACCAAATGATACCTGCGCCACACAAAATTGCACCAATAGCTTTAGAAGATAGTGGCTTACCTACTATTCAAAAAATAGTTATTGAAACCATCACTCAAAATGCTGGTTGGAATCTTCTCAGTGATGCATTGGCAAAACTTGATAAAGCAGCAAAGGCAATTGAAAATTCTTTTAATACACAGTTTAGTGGTTGGGATATAACAATTGAATCCCTCAAAATAAAAGTAGAGGATTACCGGAGACATTCTGAATTTGCTAAAATTAAGGTTGCAAATGTAAAAAAGTCTGTAAAACAGCAAAAAGAGATACTAATAAAGGGTTTTGTCCAAGGAGTTAGTATATTTGCTTACGAAGCAAAAGATAAAATTCAAAATGAAATTGATCAAATTGCTCAGTCGAGGGTAGGCAAATCCACAGAACACAATATTAAACAGTCTGATAATTTACAAAGTCGCGTACATCAAGATGTTGACTGGTTTGCTATTGCTGGAGAAATAGGTGGAACAGTACTAGAGTTTATTCCTGGGATAGGCAAAGTTTTAGGAAAAGGACTTAAAACAGTACTGAAAACAAGCAACTCTTTGCTAGACAGTATGAAGAAATCTGTTCCAAACTCATTGAATATTTCTGATTCTGGGTATCAAAATTCCTTCAACATATCAGACTCATACATCATTAGAGTAAAAACTAAAGCGGAAGCTCAACGAATTGGCACTACTATCAATGATTTTTGCGCTCCTCATATTCAAAGTTGGTGGCTAGACACTCAAGATAAGCTAGTTAGAGATGGCACAAAAATAAGAGAAGCTTTAGTTAAGAAAATACAAGAAGATATTCAACAGATATCAAATGAACTTTCTCAATATCTTGGGCAATCTTTGAACGTTCATATAAATATAAATGATATTCAGTTTCCTAGCTTTGAATTCCGAGGAATCGATGCAGAAATTAAATACCAGCAAGAGGTGTTTACTCGCACACGAAAAGAAGCAAAAAAAGACAGTAGTTGCTGTAAATCAAATAAAGTCTATTATGTAGATGTTTCATACCAGGATAAGCAAGATTTTTACGATATTGACTTACGCCAAACAGCAAAACAAATTAAGCATAAGATAGATGAGCAGGTATTAAAAAATCAACAACTTTTACAACGAGTTATTGAAAAACAAATTGAGGAAGATTTTAGAAGTGCAGAACATCAAATCAATGACTTTATTGAAATGTTTCAAGATAATTTTGATCGCTTACTGAAAGAACGGAATACGAAAGAAGCTGAGGCTGAACAAATTCGTGAAATCCTTAATATTCAGAAAGAAAATCTTACTAAATATCTGTTTCAATTAACAGCTATTCGAGTATCTTTGGATAGTTGGAAGCCATTACAAACAGTTAGATAGATATTGGACTTTCCTAACCCAAACAGACTAAAAAAGCCTTACCCCATAAGCCCACGTAGGTGGGCTTTGTTCGTGGATTCTATTTGGAGGACTTCAACCCTCTGGCAATTTAGCAAACGCCTGTTCAACTAACTCCTTTGACTTAGCATCCAAACGCAACCAATCCACTTCACCAAGTTCATCAATTAAACTAGTATCAATATCAGCAGATTCCTTCTGTGGGGTGTATTCAAAAAAACACACCTGATAACACAGTTCCCACAAATCGATACTTGCTTCTTGCTGTTGACGCTGCAAACGTAGATGATATCCTGGATGGGGCATCGGCAGACGAGTCAGAGTCTTTCTGATTTCATCTGCTTCTTGGGGCGTTGCAGTTTCCATTCCTTGCAACAGTTCAGTCACCAATGCTTTGATTTCATCAGTTGTGCTAGGCGGCCAAATCAGGACATCGTGGTAAGTTCCTGTCCAGGAAGATTCATCAAGCAGCTTGCGGATATTGTCGATAACGCGAATGAAAGCAGGTTGCATGAGGATTTCAGCCTGCTGCCATGCAACTGGATTTGTTATTTTAGGTGGCATTGGTAATAAACAGGGGCACTAAAAGAAAAATAAACAGTCTGCGTTTATTAAAAAGCTGCGTTTTTAATCTAAATCTTTTCTCAAGATAGCGGATTTCATTGAAGAAAATTTGGAGATATTTATTACCAGCTGGAAAATTAGGTAATAACTCTGGGGAGGAAATATGATCGGCAAACTACTAGACCATCGTTACCAAGTAATTCGAGTCCTCGCAATGGGAGGATTTGGTCAAACCTACATTGCCCAAGATACTAGGCGGCCAGGCAACCCCATCTGCGTTGTCAAGCACCTTAAACCCGGAACTGACCCCAGAGTTTTTGATACTGCTAAACGCCTGTTCAACAGCGAAGCCGAAACCTTAGAAAAACTGGGCAACCATGACCAAATACCCAGGCTACTAGCATAATTTGACGAAAGCCAAGAATTCTATTTAGTACAAGAATATATTGAAGGACATACCCTAGCTGAGGAACTTATACCTGGTAAGCGCTGGAGTGAAAGCCGAGTAAT
>JBGTMK010000873.1:0-4977 GCA_041743605.1 Nostoc sp. | reverse complement strand
AAAGTTTATTGTTGGGGCTGGTAGTACTTTTATTTTTGACTATCGGCACTATTGCTGCGATCGCACCTGGGACTCATACATTTGAAGGTAATATCATTTCTCAAGAAATGAGCTTTGTCTATAATGGTCAGCAACCCAAACGCTTTATTGAAAATATTCGTGGCATTAAAGAATTAGAAAGTGAAGGCATCCAAACCTTAACTTTCACGGGTAAGTTTGAAAGTGAATTACCCCAAGTTAATCAGTTAAAGTCGTTAACAATCCAACTTAAAGACCGCGAAAGTAAATGGATTATTGCTCCAGCTAATCTGGACGTGACAAGCGAAATAGATTTGAATGAACTGCGGCTACAACCGAATACAAAAGTAACTGAGTTAAATTATGACTTTTATCGTAATCAGTTGGCTTTCTCCCTACAGCGAAATCCTAAACTAGACCTAAAAAATAACGCTAATATATTAAAACTGTATTTAGGTGAACAACCAATCAAAGTTATAGTAGAAGGCTATGAATTACCAGATTCTAATTTACAAAAACAACTAGATAATCAAACACCTCTAGAATTTATTTTAAATCCAGATAATCAAGAATTTAACTTAGAATTTCCACAAAACACCAATATTTATATTACCTTAGCCAAACCTGCCAAATTTGAATCAGAGCAATGGTTTCGGGGCAAGATAGAAACCAAAAATGTTCAGTTTGTAGATGTAGATAGAAATGGCAGCGATCTCAGAGATGATTTAGATGTTTCTACTATTGTAGAAGGCAAAATCCGCATGGTAGGGCAGGAGCAAGAAATTAAAAAAAATCAATTTATCATGGGAGAAAAGCCTGATATTCCTCTAAATATTGAACTTATCCGCCATTTGCAAATTGTTCCCAAAAAAGGCATAGAAGCCCGCTTTTCTGGTAAAACTAAACAGATTCAAATTGGTCTAGATCAGGATTTCCCTGTCTCCAGAATCCAGGGTAGCTGGTTAGATGGTGTTTTACCTCGTGATGCAATTATTGCGCTGTTCTCTTTTGGGGCTGCTACAATTCCTAATCTTGTGTCTTGGCTATTTAGCAACACTTCTAAATCTGCGTCAAAACCATAGCTGTTAGGAGTGAGGATTCCAATTTATTTTTTTGAATTTTAAATTACAATCTACCAAGGATTACCTTTTAGAAGTCCAATTTGCATAAACTTCTGCTTTGGGAAGAGTTACCAAGAGAGTTTGCTGTGGCGAAAGACTAATCTCGTAAGTCTCGTTCCCAAGTAGTAACTGGAACTTTGAGGGCTTCTCTTTGTCTACAGCTGCTTTTACAGATTTGTTAATCTTCAAAGAGGGACTTTTCCCAGACTCCTGTAGGCTAGGGTAGTGGCTTGCTTTTGCTCCCTCATTCCCAGAGGAAAATCCACGATCCCCTATATTTTCTTCTTTCTGGGGAACAGGTAACAGCGAGATATCAATCAAGGGTAAGGTAATTTTCAGTGTCGTACCTTGATGAAGTCCCGTACTTTCAAGAGTAATCCTGCCTCCCATAAGTTCGATTAAGTTTCGTGAAATTGCTAGTCCCAGTCCAGTACCTTCAAACTGGCGGCTGGTTGTGCCATTCACCATCACAAATGGACGAAATAGTTTGTGCTGTTGAGTGGGATCAATTCCTATACCTGTATCTTTAACTATTACCACCACATTACTAGATTGAATTTCTGTAGTAATGGTGATGCTTCCTGTGTCGGTGAACTTAGTGGCGTTGCCAATCACATTAATCAGCACCTGCTTTAGTTTTGCTGCGTCTGCTTTAATTGGTATTACTTGAGGATCTAACTCGCATTTTAATTGCAAGCCCTTTTGTTGAACATTAACTGATTGTAAATTAATCACCTCTAACAATATTTGTCGGAGGTCAAGAGGTGTAGTGACTACAGAAAGCTTACCTGCTTCGATTTTAGAAATGTCGAGTAAATCATTAATAATATTTAGCAAATGAATAGTTGTTTCATCGGCACGTTTGAGGAAATCCATTTCTTCTTCGCGGCTATCACATAAGCCATCTTCAACCACGCGAATGCAGTTAATAATAGTATGTAATGGGTTTCTCAATTCATGAGAAGTCGTAGCCAAAAACTGGCTTTTAATCTGGTTAGCGCTTTTTGCTTCTTTCCAAGCTATTTCTAGTTCTTCTGCCCCAGCTTTGAGGCGTTCTACCATTTGGTTTAATGCTTGGGCTAGTTGATTGAATTCCCGGATTTGAAAATTCTGCGGAACTGGTTGTGCGGCGTGGTGAGAGTGAATATTGAGAGCGTAGTCTCGCAATTCTTCTACAGGACGTGCCAAGTAAGGAGCTAAACATAGGGATGCTAACAAACTTGCACCAATTAAACCGACTGTCAAAACGATGAGAATTAGTTTGATTTCCTCTAAACCAAAAAGCGCATTATCGACGCTAGTAACAGCTAAGACTATCCATTTTTGCTGCTGTTGTTGAGTAAGTGGATTTGCAATAACTGTATAGCCAGCTAATAATTCTTGACCATCTGTAAAAGACAAATTGATTGGATCGTTTCGTCCAGCAATGGCATTTTTAATTATGTTCTTTAATTGAGAAGAATTTGGATGCTGATTGATATTAGTTCCCACCCAGCCTGTCAATGGATGCGCCAAAACCGTCCCATCTTCAGCAATCACTATCATAGCGCCTGTGAGCGATCCCGGCGGATTAAAGGTCTGTTGGTACAATGCAGACTGAATACTTAAACTGTAAACTGAACTTCTGCGGCTATCAGAGATTGGTGCAGATAACACTACTTGCAGTTGATTTTGTGTGTTTCTTTTACCAGTTATTCCTGTCTTTGACGGGAAGATTGTTTTGACATCAATTCCGTCACTAGGTAAAGGTAATCTCAATTCTCCAATTGCTTGATCCCCACAGCTACTAGCAATTATTTTCTGGTTTAGCAGATCCGTTAATTGGATGCACTCAACACTTGCTGGAAGTTGTTGCTTTAACTGGGTGAGAATTTCTTGCTCTTGTATGGGTGAACCCGATGGAATTACTGTTGTTTTACTTACAGTCAACAAATGAGCTTTTAAGAGAGCGATCGCATCCTCAATTCTCTGTCCTTTACTGGTGGCGCTTTGTGTTAAATTTTGACGTGCAGTTCCCAATATGCTAGAACGTGCCTTATTCAAGGCAACAATCTCACCTATCAATAAAACTGGAACGAACAGCAGCAATATTCTCGTTACTAAAATTCTACGAAAGGAAGATTGGCGGAAATTAGTCATCAAGTGTCTCACTTTGCATCCGCAAACCACAACAGCAAAGATATGTAATCAAACGAGCTAGATGAGACATTTTATTAAATTATCAGAATTTTATTTTCAATGTTTAAAAATAACAAATTGCTATAATTTAAAAAGAAACGTAGTATACCAAAACTCATATACGGCAAATGGAAAAGCGATTTGTGTTGCATATAAATACAGTGGTAAAATCGGGAAATATTACCTTGCAAGCATAGATTTTTTTTGAGGATCTACACATTAACAAAGAGAATATTCAAACTATCAAATCAATCTAATGTTGCAACATCGTCCTCATAGTACAGTTGTTTTAGCAATGAGTGCAGATGGCAAAATAGCAGATTTTAAGCGATCGCCTGCTCGGTTTGGCTCAAGGGTTGATAAAGCACACTTAGAAAAACAAATCGCTGCCGCTGATGCCGTTTTATTCGGTGCTGGTACTCTCCGGGCCTACGGAACAACACTTACTGTATCAGATCCAACTTTAGTGGAACTTCGGGTACAAGAAGGGAAACTTCCGCAGCCACTTCATATAGTGACTACACACTCTGCAAACCTCAATCCGGAAATTAACTTTTTTAAGCAACCAGTTAGACGCTGGCTACTCACGACAACAGCGGGATCACTTTCATGGAAAGAACGCTTACAGACATTTCACTCAACTCTGGGAACCGGAGTACAAGAGTGTCCTCCAGAATTTGAGCAGATTCTAGTTTTTGAAACACCAACACGAGAAATTGACATTCCCGCAGCTTTAAAACATCTAGCCAATATACATATAACACGCTTGGTAGTCTTAGGTGGAGGTGAATTAGTCGCTTCTTTACTGCAATTAGATTTAATTGATGAATTATGGCTTACTGTCTGTCCGCTGATTTTAGGTGGTAATACCGCACCAACACCCGTAGAAGGGAAAGGATTTTTACCCGATTTAGCTCCCAAGTTGCAACTTTTAGAAGTTCATACCGTTGAGCAAGAAGTGTTTTTGCACTATCGCCTACAACGACCAGCAGATTAGATTAAGCTAAGTTAAGTTATTTATTGGGCATTGGGCATGGGGCATTGGGTATTAGTTATTCCACCCCTGCTCCCCCTGCTCCCCCTGCTCCTCTTCCCCCCAATCCCCTCAATATGGTGGAACAACTTAAGCCTCGCTATTCTGTCATTTGGACGAACAAAATCGCTGAAGTACCCCAAAATGCCTGGAATGCTTTGGCAATGCCACTCAAAACGCCGTTTTTGGAATGGGAGTGGCTAAACAATCTCGAAACTTCCCAGAGTGCTACGGCTAAAGCTGGTTGGTTGCCAAATCACTTGACATTGTGGCGAGATAGAACGCTGATTGCTGCTGCGCCACTCTATCTTAAAGGACATAGTTCTGGTGAATTTGTTTTCGATCACCAATGGGCAGAGTTAGCCGATCGCATCGGAGTTCAATATTACCCAAAATTGCTGGGAATGACACCGTTTACTCCCGCTGAAGGTTATCGGTTTCTAATCGCCCCAGGAGAAGATGAGGATGAAATCACCGCGATGATGGTGCATGAAATTGACACTTTCTGCTCCAAAAATCGAATTTCTGGGTGTCATTTTCTCTACGTTGATCCCCAATGGCGTCCGATGCTGGAACGGCATGGCTTTACAACTTGGCTGCACCACAGCTACGTCTGGGAAAATGCTG
>JBGTMK010000872.1:0-2839 GCA_041743605.1 Nostoc sp. | reverse complement strand
GAATTGAGAATCGATACTGCGATCTTTCTAGGCGATTCGATTGGATAAAATGGTTGCTGATGAAATGCGCTCTCTCCGAAGAGGAGGAATCGTTGGCTGTCACTGCAATCACCGGCCAATCAAACGTGTTACCTTCTGCACGAAGCACACAAGGATTCCCCATCCGTTGGACTCCTGCCGACAAATGCGAGTTGATTCACATTTGGCTTAGTGGAATTACTGAAGAAGATATCAAGTCCAAGTACGCTCCGTTACTTATGTATGATGCACACCTTTACAAGTGGCACCAGACGAGGGATACTGACGAGGCATTTGGATGGATCGTCAGTGACTTCACGGCACTCAAGCGATTCTACGAAGATGTGGTAGATCATTCAGAGGCTGTTCTTGTAGTCACCGACTGATACGCTTGGGTGAGAATGACTACTAACTAGTTTTTGCAGCTTGTTTTTGCTTGTTCTCTAAGACAGAGAAGTACCGCCGAGCGTTCAGGGGCTTCTTCCACCTAGTCAACTCAAACAGGTATTCATCAGGGTCTAGGTCAAGCATCGTAACCCATTGATTGATTTGACTGCCGTTGATTTTATCAGTGGGGGTTGATTTGAAAAGGAACACCGTTTGTCAGTTATTTATCCCCTATAATTCTTGGACAAACTTCAAAAGCTAATTCATGGCGATAAAAACATACATTGAATTCTGCAAAAAAGTTCATGTGTCCAAGAATTATAGGCGCATCTCTTGATTGAGTCCAAGCAAATGCCAGCAATATCGGCGAAAAGTTAGCAACTTTACCCGATACAACTAACCCCCGTGCTTCGTTTTCAGCCAAATTTCCGCTTAAAATTATTGGTACGGTTTGTTGTTCCCAAACTGCTCCTAGTTCTAATCCAATTTTATATGGCAGAACATTTACACTTGCACCTGTATCTAATAATGCCACAACTTCTAAAGATTTATTGCCATTACTAAGGGTCAATGGTAAATAGGGCATAGTACTGACTCGCCCAAAACTATCGGTTCTCTCTGTGAATAAAAAACGCTGACCGTCAAACATTGGACTGTTCTTTTGCTGTTGCTAACAGGTCTGATAAGGCTTGAATTGACCTATTATCCGCTTGAGGCGACCAGACTGTGGCACTGGTTGAGGCGAGTTGATTTAAAAGTATATTCTCTGCGTCACTTGTTTCTAAGCTACATCCTTCTTCTTTGGCAACTGCTAATAAGAGAAAATGGATTAGTCGTAGTTTATCTTGATGCGATAGTTGGTTAACTGTGGATAAAATTTCGCTGAGAGTCATACGGGAGTTAAGTGAGGATAATTTTATTCTAGCGTAGCAAAACTAACTAGAGCAAAAACTTAAACGTATTAAATTCGTTATTATTGAAAATTTTGGTTTACCTATTTACGCCTATTTCAATCATGAAAAATCTCCTCTAGCAAGTTTTACCACTCTAGGAATTAACACTTACTGCTAACTACAAATAGTGAGGTAGGTTGAGCTATTGCTAGATATTAGATGGTTGCTAGCTAAAGTTACCAACAGAACAGAAGGAGCGATAGATGTCTTCTGAACATAGCTGGACACAGATGCTTCAATTACATTATCGTGCAACTTGGTTGCGGTAAGGGATTGTCAGCTTACCGCAAATTCACACTGAGAGTTTGTCAAGTAACAACCTTGCCTTTTTTGAGCTAGAAATGCTTTCTCAGAAAGCTTTCCAGATAATGAATTGTAAAAGTTGTTTCTTGACAGGCGCTAACTACTTGATTTCCCAACCATCAAACAGATTAGGCTGATCTATTCCGTACTGCCTTTGCACCAGCCGCCTCAGTTCTGCTACCGAATTAGCCGACTTCATCAGAACCAGAACTGATATCACATGGGGAGATAATCTCTCCTTTGTTTCTTTCGACAGCATTTGATGTATTTTGTACTTTCTCCTCCCGTTAGGCAAAATTGGATTAACGATATCGAGCTTGGCTTTTTCTTCTGGAGTCATCCAGTTGTAGACAAATTCCCAATAGTATTTGCCATTTTGTATGTGCTTTTTATGTAGTTTGCTTATCCGTGCTAAATTTTCCTCAAACTCAGTCTCGAAAAGTTTCGTCCAAGGGCGAGGCGTATTTAAGATGCGAGAATCGTCTATGCGCCGTTGTTCAATTGTCCGCGACTCTCCCCAAACTTGCTCGAATCTGCTGATGAGTGAATCTTCAGATAAGGCATCAATTAACCTTCGAGCTTGTGCATTTCCTTTTGTGTCAAAGTAACGCCAAATTATTCTGGCATCTTTTAGTGACCAAGTTATAGCACGTGTTACTGTTGTTTTAACCGTATATTCCGCAGAAAGTGTAACCTGATTTAAGCCTTGTTGTACAAGGGTTTTATAGACACGGGGTAGGCTAAACTGTAACCTGGTTAGCCAGTTCTTATTTATACCTATTGCCTCAAGTATGTGATTTTGAGACATCCGGTACTCTTTCGTTTCAACAATCCTAATAGCATCAAACCGATAGTTGCCGATGTACAACTCAACGGCGTGGGCGGGTGTGAAGTCTTTCTTAGCCATGATTGCTTTCTCCACAAAAATTTCATCAAATTCTCGCGGAGCGTTTGCATGGTAGATTGCACTTCCTTCGGTGTTATCATCGCTGCCCAATTTCTGAAAGTAAAAAAGACCCAGATAAAATGTCTGGGTCTTTGAGGTTGGGAATTACCCCAAGATTTCAATCACAGCCGCGAGAATAGCTGGGGCTTTGTCTGAAACCGGAATGAATACCCGCTTTTTCCAGTTGATGATCTCGGTAAAACATCCAACAGCTAAGAGTCGCTCTGCCAGT
>JBGTMK010000871.1:0-5088 GCA_041743605.1 Nostoc sp. | reverse complement strand
TACACAAATTAAATTATAAATTAAGTATCAAAAGGTTGAAATTAATTGGTAACTAAATTTATATCTAAAGGATTACATATTTCCAGTATCCAAATACCCAATTTTTTAATAAGTTGAAGGATATAAATTGTAATTATATTTTTACTTGAGTAAATTCATCACCAAATCAAGCAATTTTAACCAAATTACTAGCAAAAATTTAATATCTGTCACTTTCTCTTCACATTTGTTGTCAATAGTAGAAATAAGAAGATAAAAAGGAAGGAATATTCATGAATACAACTCTTTTCCAGCGCACTTCTATTCTACTAGCGTGTGCTACCGTAGCTGTTATTAGTAGTACTTTACCAGCTAGTGCTGAAGAAAATACACACTATCCTTCAGCTAACTCTGTTGCAAATTTGACAGCAAATCAATTACAGCAAGGAAGCGAAACTCCTTCTAATTCTGCATCTGACTTGATGATAGAATCAACACAACCTTCCTCGGCCATTCAATCTGAACAGGTAGAGGTAGCTCAAACTTTTGAGCCTGGTAGAGCCACCCGTTCGGGTTCTAGCTATTTCGGTGTTGCTGGTAACATCGGTTTGACTGGCAATACACGAGTAGGTGAAGGTTCATTTGCTGTGATTAGCAAAATTGGACTTACACAAAATTTATCTTTCCGTCCTGCGGCTTTAGTTGGAGATAATACAGTGTTTCTCGTGCCGCTTACTGTAGATTTTCCTCAAGAAAATTTGGAAATCACTCAACTGAGTGTAGCGCCTTATATTGGTGGTGGCATTGCAGTTTCTACAGGTAGAGATAGCACCGTGGGTGCATTGATTTCTGGGGGTGTAGATGTACCTTTGACCCCACAGATTACAGCAACTGGTGGGGTAAATGTCAGTTTTATTGATGAAACTGATGTAGGAATTTTACTGGGAGTTGGCTACAACTTCTAAGCATTCTTCTAAATAGCAACTAACAAAAAACCGTGGTTCCTCTAAAAGATAACAACCCCACTACAATTACCCCGTATGTTACTTACGGGTTAATTGTTACCAACATTCTGGTTTTTTTGTATCAATTGAACCTGACACCGCAACAATTACAAAGATTTTTCTACACAGCGGCCTTAGTACCATGCCAACTTTCAAGTACTTGTCCTAGTGGCTTGGAGAGTCAGGTAATACCAGAGTGGATGACCTTGATTACATCTCAATTCTTGCATGGTGGTTTTTTACACTTAGCAGGAAATATGCTATTTTTGTGGGTTTTTGGTAACAATATTGAAGACCGCTTGGGTCATGTAAAATATTTAGTTTTTTATCTGAGTTGCGGTGTTTTAGCAGCATTATCTCAGTGGTTTTTTTCACAGAATTCAACGATTCCCTCCTTGGGTGCTAGTGGTGCGATCGCTGGAATTTTAGGTGCATACATTCTCCGTTTCCCAAAGGCTCAAATTCTTACCTTAATTCCCTTGGGATTTTTCTTGACTACGGTACGAGTCCCCGCATTTTTCTTTCTTGGGTTTTGGTTTGCCCAGCAAGCTTTCTATGGTATTGCCAGCTTACAGGCTCGCTCTAATATTGGTATGGAAAGTGGGGGGATTGCTTACTGGGCACATGCGGGAGGCTTCGTCTTTGGAGCAATTCTCGCTCCTTTATTTGGCTTGTATAAACGCCGCTAGATTTAAATATCTCACTCAAGAACTACTCCCTTGGGTAGCGCTATACAACCATAATCACTGAATATGCTCTACCCAACTATTACCACTGGGTTTTTCTCTAGAAGAACCCAGATAAGAGAACATTTATAATGTAAACCTTAAATTGTATGGTGCGTCATCGCCGAGAGTACGGCACTCTTCTTAAGAGTTTAGTGTCATAATTCTGGGCGATCATACACCCTCAATATATTTTCAAAATCAAATATGAGTCCTAATATTTACTTGATACATAGGCTCTAATATAGCAGTTCTAAATCATTCGTGAAAAATTAGATCCCCGACTTCTCAAAGAAGTCGGGGATCTGGACAACGGAAATTTTCACAACTCATTTAGGATTGCTATATATCCTTCTATTAATTGTGAATTACCAAGTTCAAAAATACTAATGTCAATATAAACTCAGAATTTACTCCTAGTTACTCTTCCAATAGTAAGAGGAAAATTTTATAAATCTCATTAAGATAGTAAGTAAGACATAAAACATTGGAGAATGAATAAATGGCACTTGTAAAATTAGAGCAATCTTACCCCGACTATCGTACAGATTATTCTGGAATAGATGACATAAATATCAATAACTTTGATATTTATACGACAACAAATGAAAAAGTTGGTTCAGTTCATGACATTTTAGTTGATGAACAAACAGGTAAATTCCGCTACTTTATAGTGGATACAGGCTTCTGGATTTTTGGTAAAAAAGTCTTGCTCCCTGTTGGTCTTGCTGACGTTCATTATACTGACAAGCGAATATATGCCAAAGGTCTAACTAGAGAGCAAGTGGAAAATCTGCCTAACTTTGATGATCTAGAAACCCTTGATTATGACTATGAAGAACAAGTACGCGGTATTTATCGCCCTGCGATTTCTACCCCACAACCTGCTGCTTATGACCGCAGCACTTACAAACATGAGCAAGAACCCTCGTTATATAATATTAATGAGGATGGTCAAACCCTGAAACTGTACGAAGAACGATTAATTACTAGCAAGCAACGCCGTAAAACAGGGGAAGTTTCTGTTGGTAAACACATCGAAACTAATACTGCTAATGTTACAGTTCCAGTGGAAAAAGAGCGAGTAATAATTGAGCGTACAAGCCCTACAAATGCTACGCCAACTCATCCAGGTGATACAACTTTCCGTGAAGGTGAAGTGGCTCGTATGGATATTTATGAAGAAAAAGCTGATATCCGTAAAGAAGCCGTGGTACGGGAAGAAGTACGAATCAAGAAAGTTGTAGAACAAGATACAGTTGAAGCTCAAGAAACTGTTCGACGCGAAGAACTTGACATAGATGCTCAAGGGCGTTCTATTGTGGAAAAGTAAGTTTTTTTTGCATGAAGTAAAAGACTTCACTATAAATCCCTCTTCCATGCGTGGAAGAGGGATTTAGGAATTAGCTAGCTCCCCAGATCAAACAAAAATAAAAAGTAAATGGCGCAATTAGAGCATTCTTATCCTGGTAAATTACTGGGGGCTGGTAGATCAGGACAGGTATTTTTAGTAGATAACCAGGAAGGTTTAATAGCAAGAAAAATATTTTATACAGACAAAATTGCTAGCATAATTCATTATTTTTTCTTCGGCTCTCCGAATCCTTATGTTTGGAATGAAGATGCGATAAAATGTGCTTTTTTTCGCCGGAGAATTCTCACTGAACTAGTTCAGTTTTGGTTTGGTGATAATTTAAAAGTTGCAGAAGCGATCGCAACCTCTTGGAATCAAGAGTTTAAAGCCTATCAACTAGATACAGAATTTATTTTAGGGAGACACGTTGCCTTACGTCAACCTTGTAATGACGAGCGAATAGGCGAATTACCTGCCTTAGTTTCTGGTATTATGCTACCACTACAGAAAAAGTTAATTGCAGCAGGGCTTGATGGACTAGTTTGGCAAGCTGGTAAAGGAACACCTACAGCTTTAAATAATTTTTTATTAGCAAACGATACCCCAGGAAATTATGTTTTTGTTTGGATAGATTTAGAATCAGGTGTACCAGCTTTGTTTGGGTTAAATCCTTTAGCACTTTTTTCATTTTATTTGCCTAAATCAATAAAATATAGAAGGGCGTTATTCGATGATGTAGATACGGATAAATTAAACCGATATTTAAATCGATATAGGAATGAATTAGAAAATAAATTTGGTAGTCAAAAGTATTCTGAAGTTTTAGAGGATGTTTTCCAATTAGAGTTTCACCAAAAAAGGTGGAAGTCAATGAGGAGGGTTGATCGCAGTATTCAATATCAATTCAAAAAAGGAGTCATCGACGAGCAACAAGTTCAATGGTATTCTGAACACCCATTATTTTGGTATGGGCGAGAGTTGCTGAAAATCATAGTTCAATTAGTGTATAAGCTCTTCATAGACTTACCTGTTGCTATTATCAATAAACTCGTCAAAGTTCCTTACTTACAATTTATCTATCAGTTGTGGAAATTTATCTCATCTCATCGTTATCGGTCTAATATCGCCAGGAATTATATAGCTAAAAGAATTCAATATTGGCTAAATAGAAAACAAATCATGAACGAAGAAGCTAATAGTCTATTGCAACAATTGAAGCAAGAAAGCACTAGCGATTATTTAAATGATTTCAGCGTTCATCTAGGTATAAAAATCTTTGTCAAAATCATTGAATACTTCTTAGTACCACTTCTTTATGTATTAGGGTTAATTGATGAATTTATTTTCATTACGTGGCTAATTATAGGAGGCCCGGTTTATCGAACAGTTTATACATCTTGGAGAATATTACAATCAGCGCTCAGTAGGCATGAAATTCCTTGGATTGCCTTTTTTGTTGGCTTAATCCCTACTCTGGGAATACTTGCCTATCCTAGTCAAATTATTTACTCAGCTAAAGGAAGAAAGAGAAAAATTGCTCAATTTATCATCTATGATTTCTTCACCAGAATAGGAAAAAAAATTCCTGGATGGGGTGGAGAAGATACACAAACAGAACATTTTTTCAATCTGTTTGCAGATAAAATCGCTTACCGCAAAACAACAAATATAACAAAAGCTTTATAAAAAAATGCCCAATTGTCATTGCGAGCGAAGCGAAGCAATCGCAAAGACTGGGATTGCTTAGCTTCGCTCGCAATGACGGGTTTTGGATCATTTATTTTTTGGAACACTCTAAATAAATTTAGGGGCTTTAAACCTTGTGGCAGAGGGCAAAAAATATATTTTCTTCCTCCTGCCAACTGAGCCTCCAGCATAAGTGCCTTTCTTCGGTAAGTCGGTGAGAAAAATTCAATGTATATGAAGAAATATAAATTAGCTGTAGGGTGTGTTATGCCATAGGCTAGGCTGTTGACTTTGATGAAATTTGGACGTTTTTGACTCATGCTATTTTTGTGTCAGGGCA
>JBGTMK010000870.1:0-5276 GCA_041743605.1 Nostoc sp. | reverse complement strand
CTACTTCAGTAGACTTTCTTCTTTAGGCGGGAACTTCAGTTTCCGACGGGTACTCAAGCCAAGCGAGAAGCCATTTCTAGCTTAAGTTGACACCAATGGCAAGATGCCCACACTAGAAGAAAAGTTTATTGCAACATTTTAGTCTTGTCACGCTACTAGTCGTATATTATGTCCAGATAATTAGTTAGGATTTCAACAGTCGTTGTACCTCACCCCTTAGTCGCCTTCTGACAAGCTCTTAGGTGAGACAAAGCGTAGCTTTGGCTATTTGGGCTTCTCCGGTTTTAATCAGTAATCAATATGTATTAGAAAAATTATTCTCAGTCAAAACTTTGGTAGTATTATCAAAATGCATTATACGCAAAGCGTTATCTTATGCCTAGTGTTGAACCCGAAGAAAACCGAGAGCATCGCATTAAAACAGAGATCATTATAGATGCTGAAGACAAAGAAGACCGGGCTATGGGTTGGTACTATTACCTCGAAGAGACTCTGAATTTTCCCTTTCTAGCTAAATGGACTAAGAAGGGACGCAAATCAGGTTCCGTCGAGGAGAAACAAGTGGAAGTGCTGGGAATGGCCCCAGATGATGAGTGTCTAAAAGATATGTTGGTAGAAGTGGCTTATATTAATGGTAAGGATGATGATGTATATTCTGCAAAATTATCTGAAATAGCAGCCATTGATGCTGATAGTGAAACTCAAGAAGCGATCGCAGACTGGCTCTATTGGATTGCTAGAGGATATAAGTTCTAAACTCTACGACAAATACCGAATGACGCGGCAGGGATTACCAGCAGCGACAACATTCTCAGGTATGTCTTTGACAACTACACTCCCAGCACCAATAGTTGTATTATCACCAATAGTTACACCTGGACAAATAATTGCACTGCCACCAATCCAGACATTGTTACCAATGTTAATTGGGGCAGCTAATTCTCTCCCAGAAAGACGAATTTCCGGCTCTATCGGGTGATAAGCAGTATAAATTTGTACATAAGGAGCGCATAAAACATTTTCACCAATGTGAACTGGATTGCAGTCTAAAATTACACAGCCATAGTTCATATACAAGTTGTCACCAGCGAAAATATTACTGCCATAGTCACAGTGAAAGGGTGGCACAATTGATACTTTTTCACCGATTTTTCCAAATAATTCTTGCAAAATTTGCTGGCGTTGCTCTTGCTGTTCTTCAGTTGTAGAATTGTAGCTTCGCAACAGACGGCTAGCTCGCTTATTTTCGGCAGTTAATTCTGGATCTTCGGCAAGATATAATTCACCTGCAAGCATTTTCTGTTTTTCGGTTTTTTCCATGACAGACTTATTTGAAGTGGCAACAAAAAGAACTATTTAACTAAATATGGCATAAGTAGCTTTTCCCTGCCGTTTAGCTCGGTACATCGCAATATCAGCATCTCGCAGCAAAGTTGCTGGCTCCTCGTAATTACTAAAATTCCAAGTAATACCAATGCTAGCTGTAGTAGATAATTCATATCCATTGAGGTTAACTGGCGATCGCAATGAGTCTTGAATACGTTTAGCGACATTGGTAGCGTCGGTAATGTCTTTAATATCCTCCAAAAGAACAGTAAACTCATCTCCACCAAATCGTGCTACAGTATCGCCACTGCGTAAACAAGACTCTAAACGTCTAGCGATCGCTACTAAAAAATCATCCCCTATTCCATGCCCAAAGCGATCGTTAATCTCTTTGAAGCCATCTAAATCCAAAAATAAAACTGCAAAATAATAATCGCTTCTGCGTTTGCTACGTTCAATTGTTTGTCTGAGCCGATCTAAAAATAAAACACGATTCGGTAATGCTGTCAGCCCATCATAAAATGCATTGCGGATTAGTTGTGCCTCTGTCTGCTTGCGCTTGGTGATGTCTTGAAAAACTAAAACCGCGCCAGTAATATTGCCCTTTTGATCGCGGATGGGTGCAACATTATCCCCAATTGCTATTTCTTTGCCCTCTTTGGTAATCAGTGTACAGTTTTCTGGTAAATTGAAAATTTCACCTGCTTCCATTACATAAGTGGCTAAATTTTCAATTGTTTCTCCTACATCTTTGTCAACTAAGTTAACGACTTCTACTAAATCTTTACCTAATGCTTCACTTTGCTTCCAACCAGTCATTAGTTCTGCAATGGGATTCATCATTTGAATACAACCATTTGCATAAGTCACAATCACTGCACAGCCCATACTGTTAATAATTGCTCCCAGCCTGTGTTTTTCTTCGTATAATATTTTTTTGCTCTGATGTTTGTACAGAGCCATTTCAATGGCAAGATGTAAATCACTTTCAATAAATGGTTTAACTATATAACTAAAAGGTTCACTTAGCTGGTTTTTATGTAATGCTTTATATTCTGAACAATCTGTTAGATACACTACAGGCACATGGAAGTGATTCTGAATAATATCCGCCACATGCACACCGTCAATTTCCCCAGCTAGGCAGATATCAATTAATACTAAATGTGGATGAGTTTCTGCTACCTTTTTTATTGCCTCTTCACCAGACTTAGTTATTTCTGAAACTGAATAACCTAATTTTTGTAAACTTTTTCTAATATTTGAGGCTAGGACTTGTTCATCCTCAACAACTAGGATTTTTCGGGCGAACATGTTAAAACAACCTGTTTGCTAAGGTTCAGATTTTTATTGTGGGTGTCAAACTCAATCAAAAAGTGACTATCTTATCATAAACAATCTCTCTCCTACCATGTTTTCTTGCTTGATATAAATCCTGACTAACGATCAAATAGTAATGTTATTAACCTCCCATAATTTCTGTGCTTGTCAAAGCTAATTTTGAAGGAGCATCCCAATTTTGCAAATTGACTAAGATAACAGATTGTCATTGCGAATGAAGCGAAGCGGAATGAAGCAATCGCAAGGTCTAGGTGTTGCGATTGCAACTCTTGGAGACGCTACGCGAACGCTCTATTTCATTACATACCCTACGGGTTCTCCGAAGGAGTACGCAATGACAAAATATGTTTTTACACATTTGGGATGCTCCCAATTTTAATTATTTCATCCAGCTAATATGATGCGATTAACATCAAGCGTATAAAGTACTATGTAATTACCAGCAATTAGAAACTGATTTTCAAAAATATGCAATGTTTTTTAAGCAAAGTATAGATACTAAGTATAGTATTTATGTAAAAATTAATCAAGATAAAAGGTTGCCAAATCACAGTATACTACTTTCATATAACTTGAAAAATTTATATGAGTGTGTTGTATATAATATACTAATCTGCATCCAATAAATTACTACTAAAAATTAATCATCATCTGAAATTAAAGAATTTAATACCGCTTAGTCTATAAATATGTTTTGTCTCAATCGGGGTTTAAATTGCCGTCTGAAACTGTCTTAAATTTTGAATGATGTTACTTAGAACTATTCATCGCTTCTGGTTAATGCTTAATCACAAATCCTGCGATCTGAAAATATGCAAGTTAAATGCTCATCAGCAGATCGCGGGATTTTTTAGTTTTTTGAGAATGAGTGGGTACTGGGGGCAATGGCAGGAAAGATTCTCTTTGTGAGATACTTCCACGCTCCACCTAAACCCACTTTATTTGCTGACTTCTAGATATTGAGAAAAAAACACTTTTGTGTTTTAGAGATTGGACTTACTTTTAGTCAGTTCAATGCTAATTTTGCCACCAAAATCTGGAATAGGTGCAGCAGGTTTGCTGAGAGTAACTTGGACTTTTGTTACACGATCGCACTCTTGGAGAATAGAATCTGCGATCGTTGCTACCAATTTCTCTATCAAAGCAAACTTAGACGTTTTGACTAGATGTTGTATCAAATTAATGACGCTGCGATAATCTAAAGTGTCTTCGATCGCGTCAGTCTTGGCCGCTGTGGAGATATCCAACCATAACCTTACATCCACTTCAAACCATTGTCCTAGCACCTGTTCTTCTGGTAGATACCCAGTGTAGCCATAGCCGCGAATTCCCGTTAAATGAATGCAGTCCATAAAAGTTTGAGAGCAAATTGGGCATTTTGTAGAAAGTGGAGCAAGTTTGCTTGGGGATTTTCTTTCCCAGAAACTCGCTTGGCGGTGTTGGGTTCCATCACCGCATTGATGGATTTTAAATTGAATTTCCCTAGACAAAATCTAAAATTTAAAATTGTTTTATAGCTATGTTTGATTTAATGCCGATCGCATATAAAAATGTTAATCAACTTTGGGCTTATATCTTAACAGAGACGCTAAAGCGGTTGGGATTGACTTGTGCCATCATTTGTCCTGGATCACGATCTACACCCTTAGCGATCGCATTTGCTCAACAAGCACCTGAAATTGAAGCGATTTCTATTCTCGATGAACGTTCCGCCGCCTTTTTTGCTTTGGGACAAGCGAAAGCAACCGGACGCCCTGTGGTACTAGTTTGCACCTCTGGTACAGCAGGGGCAAATTTTTATCCAGCAGTCATCGAAGCGTCATATAGTCGCGTACCACTGTTGATATTAACCACCGATAGACCCCCAGAATTGCGAGATTGTCACTCTGGGCAAACTATAGATCAGTTGAGATTATATGGAAACTACCCAAATTGGCAAACAGAGTTAGCCTTACCTTCCGCCGATTTGGGAATGCTAGCTTACCTGCGACAAACGGTAATTCATAGCTGGGAAAGGGCGCAAACTCCTACAAAGGGGCCACTACATTTAAATATTCCCTTTCGCGATCCTTTAGCGCCTGTACCTGATGGAACTGACTTGAGTTATTTGCGATCGCAGTTTCATCCAGAAGACTTCTTCGCAGGGATAGCAAAAACTACCCCATTCCCCATTCCCCATTCCCCATTCCCCATTCCTCAACAATGGAAAGAATGCGATCGTGGCATTATCATCGCAGGTGTTGCTCAACCGCAGCAACCAGAAGGGTATTGTAGAGCGATCGCGCAACTTTCCCAAACTCTCAAATGGCCTGTGCTAGCTGAGGGACTCTCCCCAGTCAGAAATTACGCCGAACTCAACCCTTATTTAATTTCCACTTATGACCTGATTTTGCGAAATCAGCAACTAGCAAAGCAGTTAGCGCCCGAAATGGTGATTCAGGTGGGTGAAATGCCTACGAGTAAAGAACTGCGTACCTGGATAGATGCAACCCAACCCCGACGCTGGGTAATTGATCCCAGTGACCAAAACCTCGACCCTTTGCACGGAAGAACGACGCATTTACGGATATCTGTAGAAGATATAAAGACAGAGGAGGGAAATTTATCTT
>JBGTMK010000869.1:0-12632 GCA_041743605.1 Nostoc sp. | reverse complement strand
AATTAAGAACCATGCCCACTGCCAAGGAGCTACAAATGTCCCTGGTAGGCGAATAACCCCTTCATCGGGACTATATACTAGCGCTCCACCAAAATAACACCGGGCTTCGAGTGTTGCTCTAAATAAGGCATCTCCTTCAAGACCTCTAGTTCCTTCACATACACCAGTTAGTAGTAAGAAATATTGAATAAATCCCAGCACACAACAAAATAGTGTAAGAACAACCTGGAGGCGCGATACAAATAAAAAATCCTGTTTATCACGAATGAGATAGTAAGCACAACCAAGCAGAGGAACATAGCCTAAAAATACTTTTAGTCCCAGAATTCCCATACCTATGGGTATTTCTTGGGGTGCTTTTTCCAATAGTCCCACACTAGGAGGGTTAAACTGCTGTCCACCATTGACAAATAATAGGGTTAGCAGACTGAAAGCCAAAACAATATAAAGGGGAGTTTTAATACCTTGGGGAATAATTATCGGTAGCCCCTGTTTCCGGCAAGTTTGCCAAAGTCCAATTAGCGCCGGAATGTAAAAAGCATCTTTAGCTAATTGGAGTACAGGACTATTACCCAAGTAGTAAGTGATAGTACCCCCAATCGGTACGTAAATGATAAAGGCATATAGGGCTTGGCGCGGATATTTGTAGGAAAGGGACATGATTAATATCCCTAAGAAACCAGGGACTGCTGCTTTTATTCCAGCTACAAAAAAAAGCAGAATCCCAACGAAGACACCGCTAAAGGTAGCGGTGGTGAGTAAGCTAGTGAGTTCTTTACGTGCTTGGGCTGCTTTGCGCTTTTGGGCTAACTGTTCTTTGAGGCTAAGGGCAGAAGTTTCCTTTTTAGTCTGCTTTTTCGAGTTTTTAGATGGCCGGGGTTTTGACTTTGTTTTCGGCATAGTAATGCTGTAGCCTATCAGCCTTGGAAAAAATTATATTATAGTTGACGACAAATTTCTTTGGATGGCTCTAAGTCGTACAAGCTAAATTCGTCTCTAACTGATTGATTTAAAATTTTGCGGTTAAAAATACTAAATCTTAATCTTTTTGAATTATCAAAAAGATTTTCTCCGGTTTCCAGAATATAAATTGCACCTGGGAATGGTAATGATTTAATAGCTTTTGCTTTGTTCTTTAAAATATCTCTAACTTTGGCATGGTCTATATAATATCTATAGTATCCATAGCCGCGATTATATTCTGCCGTTTCGGGTAGATAATTCAAATCGTATCGAATAATGTTACAACTGCCGCACATTTTATAAAAGTTGCTTCTTTTAATATATATATAATTACTGCCTTCCTGGTATTTATATCCTTTATTTATAAACCATCCATTAGAATCTGGGTATTGTTGAATAAATTTGGCTAAGTTTTTACTAACGCAATCGTCAGCGTCAACTGTCATAGTGTGAGTGGGATAAAATTGACGAGCATAAATTAATCCTTTTAAGATTTTACGTCCTTTATCTGTGTCTCCTTTTGCTACAGGATTAGTCTCGTTTGCCGGGGGAAAATCAACTGTAATGTATGTGATCTGAGGATGAGTGAATTCTATCTTTGGCTTCTCGTGACAAACAACAATAACGTGAAAGTTAGGTGAGGTTTGATTGCAAACTGATTTAATGCATCTTTCAAATAATTGTGTAACACGTTCCCAGGAATTGGAAACTTTTGCACTTTTGAGTGGGATGACAAAAATAAGCACTGTATTTTATCAGAAGAAATAGCTAAGAATCTCGAAGCAAATAATAACACATTCAGACTGATGTTAGGACTAACACTCTTGTATGACTATACAGCACTTTCGGCAGCTATGAGGTACATCCTCATAGCTGAAAGCTATACTAAGAGAGGGGCAAGGAGAAAAACTCTATTGCATAATAGCGGGAAGCGCTGTACAAATACAAATGTCATAGCTTCTACAGATAACCAAGGCTGGTTATCTGTAGAAGCTATGATGAAAATTGGCGTTTTTTAACAGATGAGATATTAACTAATTTAGTCCATCAGATGCTGCTGGACTTGCGAAACTAATTCATTTGTCCAGTGGTTGGCAAGTTCAGCATTGGCTGCTTCTACCATGACTCTGATGACTGGTTCTGTACCAGAGGCGCGAACCAAAATTCTGCCGGAATCACCCATTGCAGCTTCAGCAAGAGCGATCGCTTGTTGTATGGGTTGGCAATCTTGCCATCCTAAACGGCGATCGCGATCAATAACTCGCACGTTCCGCAATAATTGCGGATAAGTCTGGAAGCTTTGATCTACTAATTCACTAAAGGGAACACCCGCCTCTTTCACTAAAGCTGCTATATGTAATGCCGTTAACAAGCCATCTCCAGTTACAGCATAATGACGGCAAAGAATATGACCTGATTGTTCGCCGCCCAGCATTGCCCCAGTCCGCAACATTTCGGCTTGCACATATTGGTCGCCAACTGCGGTACGAATTAAGTTACCACCAATTTGCTGCCAAGCTTTTTCAAAGCCTAAGTTGGCCATGACTGTAGATACAATCAGGTTGTCTGGCAATTGCTGGTTTTGTTTTAAGTGCCGTCCCCACAGGTAGAGAATGTAATCGCCGTTAACTTGCCTTCCTGTATTGTCTACTGCTAAGACGCGATCGGCGTCGCCATCAAAAGCAAAGCCGATATGGGCGTTGTGTTCTTGTACTGTTGCTGCAAGAATATCTAGGTGGGTGGAACCGCAGTTGACGTTAATGCGATCGCCATCTGCTTCGTTATGCAAGCAGATTATCTCTGCCCCCATTTCTGTAAATACTGATGGTGCTAACCCGACTGCTGCACCCCACGCCAAGTCTAAAACAATCTTCATTCCCTGAAGATTTAGGGCACTGTTCAAGGGTTTTTTCAACGCCGAGCTATAATTCCCCACTAACTCCAAACGTGAGTAATGCCGTCCGTAATTACTGACTCTAGTAATAGGTGATATCTTGCCACGCAGTCCCCCTTCAATTTCTGCCTGTAATTTTTGCGGTAACTTCCCACCATCAGCACCAAAAATCTTAATCCCATTGTCTTCTGGAGGATTGTGGCTGGCAGAAATCATCACTCCACCGATGGCATCAGTGACACTGGTGAGATAGGCAATGCAAGGAGTGGGACATAATCCCAAATACCAAACCTCTAACCCCGCGGCTGTTAAACCTGCACTCAAAGCCATTGCCAGCATATCACTGGAGTTTCTAGAGTCCTGTCCGAGAATGACTGGCCCTACTTGAGTAGCATAATTACGTAAAACAATCCCCGTCCAAAAACCAACTTGCAACGCTAGGGGCGCACTCAGTAATTCTCCCACTTGTCCGCGAATCCCATCTGTACCAAATAGGGGATTTGCTGGTAGTGAAATTAAATTCAGTCCAAAGCTGCTCTCAATCCCTTTGCCCAATCCTTCAGTTTCCGAAGCAGAACCCCCAGAAATTCCCGGTGTTCGAGTTATAGATGAAACCATATTTTTAAACACTCCACACAATCACACTGAAAAATAGCACTTAAGACTTTATTCAGCAATTTTGACATGCTTTTTCTCTTTAGAAATTCATTTTAGATCAAGCCACCTTTACGTAATAATACTGAATTAACGTTCCTTTAATTGTAAATCTTTCATAAAGTCAGGATTGATTTTTTCATTATCAGTAAAGTCCCCACATCTTAGCTAATTATTCCTTTTATGCCCTCAACTTTAATCTTGATTTTTATCCGTATTAGTTCACGCCTTGCAATGCTACTAGCAAAAAATATGTAGTAAATATTACCTTTTTTTAATCCAATGGTTTTTCAGCAAAGCTGAGAATGAAAGCAAAATTCAGCTAATAACAACAAAAAATCAAAGTACTGAAATCTAAATTTCTATTTCCATGTGTAAAAAACCACAAAATAATTAGAGCTTAAAAAATTTTAATATAAATTCTCATCAAATAGTTTTAAGGTAACGTTTTAATGGCTATTTTTAGCCGTTCGGAAATCAAAACTCCGGCAGTTAACTTTTTAAAGTTGAGAAATTTAGCATGAGCAGCAATTTAGCAACCAAATTACGTGTAGGCACTAAGAAAGCCCACACAATGGCAGAAAATGTAGGTTTTGTCAAGTGCTTTTTAAAAGGAGTCGTCGAGAAAAACTCTTACCGGAAACTAGTTGCTAACTTCTACTTCGTCTACTCAGCGATGGAAGAGGAAATGGAAAAGCACCGTCAGCACCCAATTCTTTCTAAAATTAACTTTCCCCAGTTAAACCGCAAGTATACCTTAGAGCAAGACCTGGCTTATTACTTTGGTGTGAACTGGAGAGAGCAAATCAAACTATCTCCCGCAGGTGAAGCTTATGTAAAGCGCATTAGGGAAATATCTACCACAGAACCAGAATTGTTAATCGCTCATTCATATACTCGTTACTTGGGCGACTTATCTGGAGGACAAATTCTCAAAAACATTGCTGTAACCGCGATGAACTTGTCTGATGGACAAGGAACAGCATTTTATGAGTTTCCAGAAATTCCTGATGAGAAGGCATTTAAAGCCAAATATCGTCAAAACTTGGATGAATTACCCCTTGACGAGGCGACAAGCGATCGCATCGTTGATGAAGCTAACGCCGCCTTTGGTACGAACATGAAGATGTTCCAAGAATTAGAAGGCAATTTGATTAAGGCGATTGGTGTAATGCTTTTCAACAGCCTCACACGGCGTCGTACACGCGGCAGTACTGAACTCGTCACCGCTGAGTAACTGTGTCTAGATTGCGGAGTATGGTGTGTGGAATCATAAATCCAGATCGCCTGATGAAAGATAATTCATAGGTGTTTCTGGGAAAAGAGCAAATAACGCTCAAAATATTTAGGGGCAATAGCCCTGTGACTGCTTTTAATTGGTGAAAGCAAGCATGGGGAGATTGCCCCTCAATTGTTATTGAAGAAGAATTCAGAATTTTGAATCAAGACACTGCGCGTAGCGTGTCGCAGACAAGCCTCTCGTACCACTTAGTGGAACTTGCTACACGTTAAGAGAAGAGAAGGCTTTACGACTGCGCGATCCGCTTTGTCGTACAGAATTCATTCTGACTCCTGACTCCTGACTCCTGAATTCTGAATTCTGTTTCAATCGACGCGCACGTGTTAGTTGTGTTTGAAGGTGTAAGGTGCTGTGTGGTTTCACTAATGCCAATCTACCAACTCATCTGCTAGAGATGTCTATTGGTTTACTTTTATATAAGAAATGCTTGCTAGAGTCTGGAGTGCATCAATTGTGGGCATCGATGCCGTCAAAGTAGGCGTAGAAGTCGATGTGTCAGGGGGATTACCGGGAATTGTTGTCTTAGGATTGCCAGATTCAGCGATTCAAGAATCAAGAGAAAGAGTCAAAGCGACTTTGAAAAATGCTGGCTTTGCTTTTCCGATGCGAAAGATAGTAATTAATTTAACTCCGGCAGATTTACGCAAAGAAGGCCCCTGTTTCGATTTACCTATTAGTGTGGGGATTTTGGCTGCTTCTGAGCAAGTTAGTCCTGATTTGTTGGGGGATTATCTATTCTTAGGCGAAGTCTCTTTAGATGGCAGTTTGCGGCCGGTAGCTGGTGTATTACCGATCGCAGTAGCAGCTCAAAAAATGGGAATTACAGCTTTAGTTCTCCCTGCTGATAATGCCCAAGAAGCAGTAGTAGTTGAAGGTTTGGCTATTTACGGCTGCAAACATTTGTCTGATGTGGTAGATTTTTTAAATAATCCGGGGCGTTACAAACCTGTGCAGATGGATAGTACAGTAGACATAGTAAAAGCATCTTACCCCGGTGCAGATTTGCATGATGTGAAAGGACAGGCTCATGGGCGTCGTGCTTTAGAAATTGCTGCTGCTGGTGGGCATAATCTAATTTTTGTCGGGCCGCCAGGTAGTGGCAAGACCATGTTAGCACGGCGCTTACCGGGAATTTTACCGCCCTTGAGCTTTAGCGAATCTTTGGAAGTGACTCGCATTCATTCGGTGGCTGGTTTATTGAAAAATCGTGGTTCATTGGTACGCGATCGCCCTTTTCGCAGTCCCCACCACTCGGCATCTGGGCCTTCTCTTGTGGGTGGTGGTAGCTTCCCTCGTCCTGGAGAAATTTCATTGTCTCACGGAGGTGTGCTTTTTCTCGATGAACTGACAGAATTTAAACGAGATGTATTGGAATTTCTGCGTCAGCCTTTAGAAGATGGCTATGTGACAATTTCTCGCACCAAATTATCGGTAATGTTTCCTGCACAGTTTACTTTGGTGGCGAGTACCAATCCCTGTCCTTGCGGTTACTATGGCGATACCATCCAACAATGTACTTGTTCTCCCCGTCAACGTGAGCAATATTGGGCAAAACTTTCTGGGCCGTTGATGGATCGAATTGATTTACAAGTTGCAGTTAATCGCCTGAAGCCAGAAGAAATTACCCAACAACCTACAGGAGAAGCATCAATATTAGTACGCGAACGAGTTCAACAAGCAAGCGATCGCGCCATTACCCGCTTCCAAGGAGAAGCAAATCTGCGTTGCAATGCCCAGATGCAAAGTCGTCATCTCCAGAAATGGTGCAAGCTAGATGATGCTAGTCGCAATTTATTAGAAGCAGCAATTAGAAAATTAGGTTTATCGGCAAGAGCTAGCGATCGCATTCTCAAAGTAGCACGGACTATTGCAGATTTAGCGGCAGAGGAGCAGTTAAAAACCAATCATGTAGCAGAAGCAATTCAATATCGCACAATCGATAGAATGCAGTAGTAATTCGTAATAACGCTCCTGCGGACGCTCGATGACTCGCTAACGTAATTCGTAATTATTTGGGTACAAAGCTTTCCACAAATATCATGTCCAGTTAATCAAGCTGAATAAAAAATGTTCCTAGTACAGCTTGGCGTAAATCAGCCACCCATTTTAAATGTCTGAAACCTTTGCAAACAATTAATTACGAATTACGAATTACGAATTACGAATTCCGCCTTGCGGTACTAGTGAGTTAGCGCGATCTTCTCCCATTCATTAGTCAGAGACTGGGAATAAAGTTAGGGAGGCTCCGCCTCCAGTTTTATGTAGACGGAAGGCGGAGCCTCTATGTACACGTTACCTGGCTTTGACAGGTAACGTGGAGTGGATGGTTAGGTTTTTGATTATTGAATCGGTGTTCTAGGACTAGTTCACCGTAGTAAGTCCTCAACTTGATGTTGGCTCCACAAAGTTCTGTATAAACCCTGTTGTTGTATAAGCTCTAAATGAGTGCCTATCTGGACAATTTTTCCCTTTTCCATCACAAGAATTCGGTCAGCACCAGCAGCCGCAGATAATTGATGGGTAATAAAAATTACTGTCTTCCGTTCAGTACCACCAGAGAGATTTTTGAGGATTTGCGTGGCTGTTTGATTATCCACACTAGAGAGGGCATCATCCAAAATTAGCACTGGCGCATTGACCAGCATAGCTCTAGCTAAAGCAGTACGTTGCCGCTGACCGCCAGAAAGAGTAATACCGCGTTCACCAACAATGGTTTCATATTGCTGGGGAAAATTGTTAATTTCTGATTCAATTTGGGCAAGTTTAGCGACAGATTCTATCTGCTCTTGTTCGCTAATTGGGTCACCGTAGCAGATATTATTTTTGATTGTAGTACTAAATAAAAAGCTATCTTGAGGAACGTAGGCGATCGCACCTCGTAAATCTGCCAAAGCTATCTTAGTAATATCCAGCCCATCTAAAAACAATTGTCCTGATTCAATATCCAGCAAGCGAGGCAAAGCATTGGCTAAAGTAGATTTACCCGAACCAATTGCCCCAACAATTGCCACAGTTTCTCCGGGAGCAATGGTAAAACTCACATTTGTTAAAGCTGGAGTAGTAGCACCAGGGTAATTGTAGGTGAGATTTTTAGCTGTCAATTCCCCTTTAAGTTCAGCCGCTGGTAAATGTATGGCATCGGCTGCATCTTTTATTTTTGGTGTGACAGAAAGAATAGATTCAAGGCGATCAATACTAACTTCACCCCGTTGGTAGGCAGTAATTGTGAATCCTAAAAGCGCTGTGGGGAAAACGAGACGCTCTACATAAATTAACAGTGCTAAAAAGTCTCCAACTTGAAGGGTTCCAGCAGACATTCGCGCCGCCCCTAGCCAGATAATTACCAGCGAACTGATATTAGCTAGCCCACCAATTAACGGAAATAGCGTATTTCGGATTTTTGCTAGTTCCAGGTTAGCAGTCAATAACTGCTGATTTTTCTTGGCAAAAGCTCTACGTTCGTTTGCTTCTTGGGCATAGATTTTAATTAAGGCAATGCCACTGATATCCTCCTGAATGAGTTCGCTGATGTCAGAGAGTTGTTCTTGGACTGCTGCTTGTTGTTTGCGTAAGCGATCGCTAAATAGACTCACCAACAAGAACATAAAAGGGTACACTGCCAGGGAGGCTAGTGTGAGATCCACACTAATGGTCAGCATTACTGGCAGTGTTAGGGCGTAGGCAAACACCGTATTTGCCAAACTCAAGACCGCAAAACCTAATAATCGCTTGATATTGTCCACATCACTGGTAGCACGACTAATCAAATCACCAGCAGTATTACTGGCAAAATAAGCCGGCTCCAGCTTGAGTAAGTGTTCAATAATCCGTTGCTTCAGGTCAAATTCTACCTCACGCCCCACCCCAAATAGCCAAATGCGGGATGCCATCCGCATTAGCCACATCGCCGAACTGAGCAATACAATAATCACTACGTAATGTAGTATTTGATCCCATCTGAAGGTTGTCGAGAGTTGGTCAATACCAGCACGAATCAACCAAGGGATATAAACGCCTAGTGCATTGACAGACAACAAAGCGAGAATGCCTAAAGACGCCTCCCGCCAATGGGGTCGTAGGTAAGCACTAAGTTTAGCGAGTCGTCGAGATTTTGCCATTCAAGCAATTTTGCAACTTTATCATCTTAGATTAACTGCTAGTCCAAGAAGGCAGCTATACAGAGGGAATATCGCTTGTAAATTCAGCTTTTGTTAGCTCTTCCAACTGGATAGTTAGTTATTGCCACAGCAACTTTAATGAAGAAATAAATTCGTAGTAAGGACTTTAGTCCTGGGATTGAACGCTCAAGCACTCACTACGAACCCAGTAAAGTTGTCTTGCCTTATTACCGCTGAACACGCAAGAACCTGTAAACTTCAAAGAGATAACTTTCCCAAGTTCTGGTTGTCAATTGCAACGTTTCTGAATTTGGTACAAAGTCTTCCAGTCGTAAACCGCGTGTGCGAATATCTTGGGGATTTCCTTGTTGTAATAGGTAGGGAGGCACTCTCAAATTATAAGAAAGAATGCGATCGCCCATCACATCTGAGATGTTCGCTGTAGTGGTTGGTTGCCCTAATGCCACCAGTGTCCCAGATGGTGCAGCAGATGCTACGTAGGTTTCACCTGCCATTGCTCCTAGAGGTGCCCTATAAAGAAAATAGGCGACTGCTGGTGTACTTGCCAACAGCAAAATCGTCAGTGCCCAACCGACTAAGTAACCTCCTGGTTTGTCTATCCCACCTCCTTTGATTTTTTGAGCTGCAAGAATCATCAGTAAAACAGAGGCTCCTAGAGGCTTGAGTGGAAAAGACAGCATCCTCCACAATGAGGCCACAGCTGGTTCATTGGGGTTCAGAAATGATAGGGCTACGATTACCAAGATAACGACTAAGATTAATCGCCCGACAAAATTTCCAGAGGGATAAAATCGCTGGAACAAAGAATATACGATAGTGCCAATCAGCAGCCACAGTAGTACCCGGCTTAGCAATAGAAACATAGATTAACTCTCAAATTTTCTGGTGCGGTGAGCCAGTGTGGTGGTGTTCGCGTAGCGTCTCCGTCAGGAGAGGCAGTCCGCGTTGAATGGGGTTTCCACGCCACTTCCTTCAACGGGGAGAACCCCCGACAACGAAGTAGCCCCCCACGACGAACTGCCCTGCCGTGCATGATTTCCCTGTATAAAACAACTAGCGACTTCTTAGCGACGCTATAAGCGTCACCCGTAAGGGTCAACCTAGAGGTTTCGGGAAACGGATTTATTTTCTTGTCAAATTGTAATCGCACTGTTTGACTTAAAATACCTCAAACCTCACACTTAATGACTACCGTCGTAGTGATTTTAGTGCAATTTTTTGACACTGCGTCTATTATTTATAATTCTCCAGAAGAGTAATATGGTACCGGTAAACTAAATTAATTGAGTAATCCACTCAAAAGGAAAAACTATGTCGCCTGGAAAGCCTACTATTTTGGTAACGGGGGGAGCTGGATATATTGGTTCCCATACGGTGCTTGCTTTAAAGCAAGCGGGTTATAACGTTGTCATACTTGATAATCTGGTCTATGGGCATCGTGACCTGGTAGAAAAGGTTTTACAGGTAGAACTGATAGTAGGGAATACAGGCGATCGCGCCTTGCTAGATGACATATTTCAAACCCACGATATTGCTGCTGTGATGCACTTTTCTGCTTATGCCTATGTAGGAGAATCGGTGACTGACCCGGCGAAATATTACCGCAATAACGTCCTTGGTACTTTGACCCTGTTAGAAGCGATGCTGGCGGCATCTGTGAAGAAATTTGTCTTTTCTTCTACCTGTGCCACCTACGGGGTACCAGAATTCGTGCCCATTCCAGAAACCCATCCCCAAAATCCGATTAATCCTTATGGCGCTACGAAGTTAATGGTAGAGCGGATTCTCTCAGATTTTGATGTTGCTTACGGTTTCCAATCAGTGCGTTTCCGCTATTTTAATGCTGCTGGTGCTAATCCCAGTGGCTTACTGGGCGAGGATCACAACCCAGAAACCCATTTGATTCCCTTGGTGCTAACGACCGCTTTAGGCAAAAGAGAATCCATCTCAATTTTCGGCACTGATTACCCCACGCCCGATGGTACTTGTATTCGCGATTATATTCATGTTGACGACTTAGCAGATGCCCATATTTTGGGATTGGAATATTTATTAAAAGGTGGCGATAGCGAAGTTTTCAATTTGGGCAATGGCAGCGGTTTCTCCGTCAGAGAAGTTATTGCCGCAGCCGAACAGGTGACAGGAATTTCTATACCAGTAGAAGAACGCGATCGCCGTCCTGGCGATCCCCCAATTCTTATTGGCACCAGCGAGAAAGCCAGAACAATCTTAGGCTGGAAACCTCAGTATCCATCCATCAAAGATATTGTTACTCATGCGTGGCAATGGCATCAAAAGCGACACAAGTAGAAGGGGAATGGGGAAGAATAATAATTATTTGCTTCCCCACCTCCCCCACACCCCACTCCCCCCAACCAACACCCCACACCCTAACAAATATACCAGTACAACAAGCAATATGGCGATAAACCCGAAGATTGGCAGTGCGATCGCCCAAAAGGGTAATTGTTGAGATTCACCCTCTACTAAATCACCATTGACATTTCGGATGTTTCGTGTACTTTGTGTAGAACCCTGTGCAACAGTAACTTCAAATTTGAACTGAAAGGGTTTGAAAGTTGCTCCAGAGGCTGGTTTACCATTTAGTTGCAACTCATAAATTCCTGGTTTGGGAAAAACAATATCTGCACCTGGTATGCCTTTATAGCGTTCAGCTGCCACAGGTTCTAACTGTGGTTCTAAGAGTGGCGGCTCTCCGGTAGCATAAGGTTGGGCATAAACAGCCAACTGACAATTACACTGTGAGAGGGGAATCACTCTTCCACCTCTGCGGGTAAGGGCAAACCAGGCTTGGGCGGGTTCTCCGGCACGGGGATTATCATTTGGTTCAATGTGGAGAGTAGCACCAACATCTCCAGATATCTCCACCTTATGAGCAGATGCAGGGTGCAGATTAGTTATTGATATAACTAAGCAACTCAGGAATAATAAATACTTTATTGTTCCTTGACTCTGCCAAGTAATGTTTTTGAGTGGGTAACTTCCTTGTATTTGACTCGTTGGGATGGAGCCAGAAAATAAGGATGATTTACCGCGATTTGGTTGGGGGAACATAAAACTTTTCTACGGCTAACTTTGACCAAAAAAAGCGCGAACGTACCATCAAGACACCGAGGGTAATAATTCCCATCAGTACTGCTGCTAATTTATTTCCCCAAGTTGATTGCAAGGAACCCAGGTAATGGGAACCAATCAACACAGCATGAATGGCACTCAAGAGCAAAGCTGGCACACCCAATAGATGAATCTGTCGCCAACGCTTGCCCAAAGATTTCTGCAACGATTCCCAACTCGTAAAAGCGGCGGGGGACATTAATACCAATGCTACAGCACCGGCAGCCATCCCCCACTGAAATTCTGGCGGCAAGAATGAAAATGCGGCAAATTTCCATTGTAATGAGTGTTCTACCATGTGGATGGTGTGAACCACAGCAAGCACAAAAGATCCCACTCCCAAGCCCCGACGGTAACGCAGTGGTGAAGCCCACAAGCCACTAATAGGACGCGCAATTAGTGCCAAGATTAAGCAGATTAAGGCGGCGTGCCCAGTGTAATCTACCATTGTGTCACCAGTCCGCAGCAAGGTAATAATGCCAATGGTGAGCGTCACCCAACCACCTAATCGAAATAACTGACTGCGCCTGTCTTTACTTACCAATGA
>JBGTMK010000868.1:0-4197 GCA_041743605.1 Nostoc sp. | reverse complement strand
GTTTCAAGCCTTTTAGCCCCATAAATACCCCACTTTTTGGGACCTGGAAACTCAATTTCTCCCCCTTATTTTAGGGCTAGGGCAACGAAACCGAGTTTTAGGTGGGGTTTCAAGACTTGTGTGTACACCGTAGCTGCTGTAGAAGGGGTGTTATTTGTCAGTACTAACAGTTGAATCAAGAGGAGGGATTTGATCGGCGGTTAAGGTTACAACTTGGCCATCTTGCCAAATACTAATTGATTCTCCTAAACGGCGGTGTCTTTCAATAGCCTTTTTCATAGCAAGTTTAACTCCTGCATCGATTTGGCTAGATAATTTCTCAGGAATTGGCTTATTCATAGGTATTAGTAGTAATTTGGTTCCATAGTTGGGGTTGATAAATTATCGGCTCTTGATTTAAAGGGCGTTCAGCTATTATCTGCAAAATGGGATTAGAGTTATCATAAACAATCCAGCGATCGCACAAAGGTAAATATAATTCAATCAAGTTTTTTCTTCCACGTTCATAGCGACGGTAAATAGTGTCTTCAGGGATGTTGTGACCACCACTTTCTACCCGTCTGCGTACTCGTGCAATAGCTAATTCCGGGCTTTGTAACCAAAAATAAATTAAATTTATCGCATAACCTTGTTTTTTACATTCTCTCAAAAATCGGGCGAAATTACGAGCTGCTAAAGTTGTTTCAAATGCAAAATCGATTTTAGCATTCACCAGAGTTTTTAATCTTTCTACCATCAATCGTCCGGCTTGGATGGCTACGGATTCCGGGTTAAAAGGAGAAAGCCCGGACGCTATTTCATCGGCGTTGACATATTCAAATACCTGTAGGAAATAAGGAAGAATTTGCAGCGCGGCGGTAGTTTTACCAGAACCATTTGCACCGCCAATTATGTATACATTGGGCATCTTGTAACTTAAATTAGGGTCTTAGTAATACTACACGCTCAAGAAGTCTAAGTTTCTGGGTAAAAAAAACTACTAGTAGGTTGCAAAGAGTTATGAATGCGGGGTAAGAGGGAATCACAGAGGTAATCACCTCTGTTTTTTTTGTCCTCTAGGAAAGGATGTCATAAACCAACCCTTCCGTGTCACAGTTAAAATGCCTCAAACCCTTATTATTGCGTTGTGACACCCTTCCGCTTTTCGTGCAACCCAGTTGTTTCTAGTGTCACAGCCTCTAAAAAAAATAAAGCTTATTTAGTAAGGGTTTCAGGCATTTAAAAGCGCTACCCTTCCGCTTTCCGTTCCGCTTTTTATTTTGAAGGCTAAAAAGGAAGAGTCAAAAAGCCCTGTAATGTATTCATGATAAGCTATTGAGGTGTCACAACTCAAAGCGGAAGGGTTGAGGACGAACTAGAAAAATCCCTATTTTCTGCCTTATTTATATTTCGGCCAACTCTTGCATCAACACTGTTATATTTCGTTGGTAAGCTTCGATTTCTGCTGTGAGCAGCCTGTGTAATTCTTGTGTAGGAAGTGCTTGTACTTCATGTTCTTGCAAATCCTCTACTTCTTTATCTTTACTATTGCTGCTAACTTTTACTGTGTACTGCCATGACCCATCGCTGGATTGGGCAAGTAGATTATCAGGCAATCGATATTGAATCCCAACGATAATTCCTTGTTTGATACGTTGCCCTAACGAATATTTGGGTGATGTCCAGTAATTGGGAATAGTGACAACTTTTGAAGTTTCCATGCGATTTCAATTATTGTTGTTTTAACTGTGTTTGTACTACTCGCTGCGGTTTTGGAAATATCTGGTACAGAACCGGAATCACTGACTGTTTGATCTCTTCTCTATTAATCCTTCTTTTGTTTGACTAGCAGTGAACGCAAGTACCGCCGACAGGCTGCTTCTCCCCAACGTATGAGAATCCGCAGCGCCTCTATTTCCTGCATCGGAGAAACACAGATTTCAGCGATGGCAACAATTAGATTCTGCTGCTTCTCTACATAATCTCGATGTTCCTGCTCTAACACAGCAATTTTGGAGTTTAACTCTTGTATCTGCCGCAATGCTTGAGTTAAGGAAGATTCTTTGTTTCGAGAGCGATTATTTAAAGTTAACGTCATTTTTTTCTCCTCTAAATTTAGATGATTGAAAGGAATGAATTTCCATTAGTGTGTTCTAACGTTGAAAAACTGAATCGATTTCGCCGTTATCAATAGCCTTCTTTGCATGGCTAACAGCTTGTGTATGATTATCAAAGGTTTTAGTTGAAGGAGATGCCCAGGTTGTTTTAAAAAAGCCCTGCTGACCAACGTGAACATCTACAGCACCATCTGATAATTCAGTAGTCTCGATTTTGTAGCCGCCATGTTTGGTTTTGTACTCTTTCATTACCGTTAACTAACCTAAAATTTATTTCGTTGAATACTAAAACTTGCTCCGACTAAAGAACTGCCTAAGAAGGCGGAAAAACTGACCAACATTGCACCCAGGCAGATATTTTTCTGTTGCTCCCAACCAGAGATGATTATGTTGGGATTAGCATTTGTCTCGATTACTTCTAGCCCCCAACAAGCCATTGCCCCAACTCCAGAAAATCCAGTAATTAGCAGAGAGACAATTGCAGTTGTTTCTATGGTGCGATCTATGAATACTTTGGAGTTGAATCGTCTTCTTGGACGATGATTTTTAACTAATCGGACTTTTGGCTCTTGCATACTTGAACGAGCAATTTGTTTGTGATTAGCCATCGGTTTCACTTATTCTCATGAATTACTAGGAAAAATATGATCCTCTACAGATAACTTGAACTGTTTTATTCCTCCGCTATAGTGGATTTTGATGCCGGAAATTATTTCTTGTTCTGTGAGTTCTCCAACTTCTTCGGGGCAGGATAAATCGCGCCAAGGCAAACACTCTTTTATCCACTCTTTCGCCCACAAAAATTCGTTAGCAGTTAGCTGCTCGACTTGTCTTTTCATTTCGCTTCATCCAACTCCACAAAAAATCCTGCGCCTGTATTTGTCACTTTTACCAGCTTGCGATTAACTAATGTTTGTATGACACAGAGACTAAAGCTGATGGCAGATAATCGAGCGCTGCCACCGCAACGGTGGAGGTACTGAAGACATAACTGGGAATGGTCTTTTGGGACTGGGTTAGTTTTTTTAGGCATGATGTCTTTCCTGTTGTGGTTTGTAGGAAGCAAAGCGATGGCAGAAAAAAATAGCCAAGCAGTATTAATGCTTGACTAAAGTATTTTTGAATTTAAAACGTGAATTTTAGTTATTAGAAATTATCAAGATCGTCAAATTGATTTGTTGCAGAGTGCTTGTACATTTTGGCTTTATTCATTTGATGATTAGAAGCTTTAATTACTGGGATTGCAGCTTCCTTAACAGAATCCTTTGCTTGTTGAAATAGAAATTGTGTCGTCCCTTGTGCATCTTCTTCTGCTGGGTCAATTTGTCCCCATAAGGAGCAACTTAACTCTAAAGATTCGTAATCGCCTAAATTGAACTTACGTGTGTAAGTTACAGCAATAGTCTTGATTTCCATAATTTACCCAAACAATTTTTCAAAATGAAATGTAGCTATTTAGCATCTATTAGAAAGTGACGCTTCTCAAATTATAAATGTCGCCAGAAGTTCTTACTGATAGTCTTGAGACTGACAGTTTCTGGTTCAGATTTCGGCAATTCTTTGAACTGAACAGCTACAGGTTCATTCACCAGTAAAGAGTTGAGCAGTTCTTGTTGATAGTCAACATCTACAACTGTTCGGTACACCCTGTAAGGATCTATCTGCATTCCCAATGGTGTTGGGACAATTTTCAGATACTCGTTAAGGGCAAGTATGTAGCTATCACTAAAGTTCCTGTTTGCAACAGCCAGGCGTATAGTATTTAATAGTTGTATCGCTCGTCTGATATCTGAAATACTGCGATCGCCATCCAGTTGTGGCTGACTTTCTCTGTAGCCCTTAGATTTTTTTTCGGCTACCAGATCGTGAAACTTAAAGACAGCCTGTTGATGGCTCAAGAGAGAATGTACTTTCTTCTGAGAATTGTAACCCACTCGTCCCCATTCAACAGTCAAACTACTGCCTTCAACTTTCGCACTCCAGAATTTGTTACTGTTGTTAACAGCGTCAACAAAAACAAGATATGTTTCCATAGTTTTCATGCTGGAATTAGTAAACAGGTGAATATCTAATTTTTAGATATTCACCTGTAATTAGTTAT
>JBGTMK010000867.1:0-5306 GCA_041743605.1 Nostoc sp. | reverse complement strand
GATATTATTCATATTAAAAAGATATAGTTTTGACGACCTAAAATTACCAATACGCTGGATATTTTGAGGGATTTGTGGGAATATCCTCAGGGCTACACCTCACCCAGGATTCATTATAAAGAGACTGAAAAAACGGACTTTTATCCCAACGGTTGCCTTTAATTCCAAAAAGAATTTGAGTTGCTCCTCCAAGGTGGAGAGCCTGTTTACCAAGAGATTTAATGTAAGCGGCTAATGGAAGTCCATAAGCACCACATCCAATAATAGCTATGTCAAAATCTTGATCTTTAATCTTGTTACACATCCAATCATAAGCATCGAACCAAGTATTGAATTGGGTTTGAGTTCCAGCTAGAGACTGTACTGCTTTGAAGGTAATTAATTCAAATTCAGGCAGAATACTTTGGTTGTCAAAAAGTAACTTTCTATGGTTTTTATATTGTGATGAAATTGTTTCTGCAAAAGGATGAATCACTAAAACCTTTTTTCCCTCAAGATTCTTGCTCCAAGGGTCGTTGTGATAATAAGGCTCAAGCGTATTTAATTCCACAAAAGAAGCTTTTGGACAAGAATTTCTAATAATTTCTGGCTCTCCAGTTTGAAACCATACTCCTAGAACATCTATAGATTTTGACGATTCTAGAAAAAGTTGACTAAATCTATTTAGATGTTTTTCATCTGCTGGAAAAAACCCAGAATCATTAGATATTGACTCAAATATAGATCCCTTATAACCTCCTTTTAGGTATTCATGCACACAATAAGCTTCTGTGCTACCAAAGCGGGAAATCATAAAAGGTTTACTATCTTTAATAAGATTGGTAACTAATTCATTACTCTGTTGAGGAGATAAAATTTGCTGATATATATCATAGTTTTTTACATGATTTTTGAGAATTATTGCCTTTGTGTAAATAGAGCCTTTCCATTTAGCTAATGGAGTATTTGATTTTACGAATTGCTTGAGATTTTTGCTTAACGTCATTAATTTAGTCCTACAGTCAAAAAAATTGGTTTAGATGGTTGTAGTCAGATTCGCTTTCGCAATTTATCGAAGAACTTAACGCTCTTTGGAAAATTTTGTTAGACTGCTAGATACTAAATCTTGTTCAATTTGTCGTTTTTTGTTGTCATAAAAATAATTATTAGGTTCATTTTTAGTATTCACACCATTGATAACTATCCCTAACACCTTCTGACCTGACTGAGTTAAAAACTCTTTAGCTGAACTGGCACTATTAAGGTCAACCACTCCAGGACGAACGACTAATAAGATACCGTCAGTGAGGTTGCTTAAAACAGCAGCATCTGCTATTCCTGATAGAGGAGGAGTATCAAAAATCACTAGATCATAATCTCTCTCAAAGCTACTAATTAATGTTGCCATGCGTTGAGAATCTAACATTGCGACTGGATTGGGAGGCAAGACTCCAGAAGTAAGAACTTCAAGATTAGGCATAACCTCTTGTATTGTTGTATCTAAAGATGCTTGTCCAATAATTATATTACTTAATCCCATTGCATTTGGTAGCCCCCAGATATGATGCTGTATGGGATGACGCATATCTGCATCCACCAATAACACCCGACGCCCTGCCTGAGCCATAGTCACAGCTAAATTTGCAGATACGTCAGACTTTCCTTCTTTAGCAACGGAACTTGTAATTACAATGCTTTTGAGCGGTTTATCAGAACAGAGAAACTTCAAGTTAACTTGTAGTATTTGATATGCATTACCAACAGGGAAGTAAGGAATATCTCTGCCAATAATTTTGGGAATAGCTCTATCGAGTCCTGCCACAGAAGAAGACTCTTTACCATTTCTACCTTGTGTCGGAATTACTCCTAAAACACTGTATCTCAAGACTTCTTTGGCTTCTTTGACGGTCTTAACCGAACGGTCTATCAAGTCTAAACTAAAGGCGACAATGATACCTAAGAAAAGACCAATTCCTCCTCCACCAACAATAAACAGGATTTTTCGAGGACCTTCTGCTTTTTCGGGGGTTAAGGCATAAGAAATGACACGAGCATTAGGAATCTTTTGGTTTTGTGCAATATCAATTTCTTGGCGTTTCTTTAAGAGTGTTTCATAAGTTGTTTGAGCTGCTTGCAGCTTCCGTTCTAGCTCTCGCTGATTTTGTTCTAACCTTGGTAAATTATTTGCTCGTTTGATGTAGGAATTCTGCTGTTGCTTGAGTGTGGCAATTTGTCTCTCTAAGCCGACACGTTCTGCTTGAGCACGAGTAATATCTGCAATTAGGCTTTGCCGCAGTTGTCCAACCTGTAAACTTCCCTCTGTTATCTGCGCTGTACCCGCTACTTGTCCTGTTCGCTCTTTTAGCAAGCTCTTAAGAGCTGTGACTTTTTCTTCTAAATTAGTAATTGTCGGGTGTTCAGGTGCAAAACGAGTCCGCTCTAGTGTCAGTTGGCTTTCCGTTTCTTGGAGTAGGGCAAGCACTTTCTGAACTCCAGGTGCTTGACTCAATTCAGAGTCCCTTACACCTTGCCGTGAATCTACTTGAGCTTCACTGCGTAACTGTTCTAAACGACCCTTGACATGATCTAGTTGAGCTAAAGCTTGAGAAATTTGGTTTCCTAACTTGGAAATCGTATCGACTGCTGCGGTTGCTTCTTGTTCTAGGACAACAACTTTATTAGTTTCTTTAAATAGCCGTAGATTTGATTCGGCTCTCCTGACAATTTCCTCAGCTTTGGGCACTTCTGTTACGAGAACCTCTTTGGCTGTCCGCGCTTCATTCTGATTAGCCTTGATATTTAGGTCGATATAACTGTCGATAACTTCATTGACGATTTTGGCAGCTAGTTCTGGATCACCGCCTTTATAAGAAAGTTGTACAACATCAGTGCCTTTGATTCCTTCTATTTTTAGTTGTTTTGCCAAGTCGGGAATCGACAATGCTTTGCCTTCATTATCTTTGAGCTTAAGTGAATTAATTGTTTTCTCAATTACTGGATTTGATCCAACAACTCTCACCTGAGTTTCCAGGGGATTGTCATTCATATTTAAGGCTTCTAGGCGTCCTATGTCTTCCGGCAAGCCTGTGAGTGAGGAAGAGCGATTTGTTTTAATCATCAAACTCCCTTCTGCCTTGTATGAGGGTTTTAGGGAAAATGCATACAAGCATCCAAGGGTAACAGCTATACCAAAAATTCCGACTAGAGGTAGCCAACGCCGTTGAATGACTTCTAAGTATCTCTGAATATTTACTTCTTCAAAGTTGGGTAAAGATTCCATCGTCATAATATATACAAACTTTTATAAAAAAAGACTATTTACTTACAGCAGATGTTTCTCAAGTATTTTGCCAGCGGTAGCACTGTAGTTTATTTCGAGATGGTAATATTTGCGCTGATTGTCAGCTAACGTCTTTTTGCTAAGGTTGTTCAATATATGACCTAAACTAATAGTTTTGCAAGTCGCAATTTTAACTTAGATCACTTAATAGTATCCTGACAGCTAAAACAGGATAATTCACACCCTTCTCCCTGATTTAGTGACTTTCCATTTTTTCGTTAACTTTGGTTAATTTAGTTTTTTGCTAGTACTGATGCAAGTATGGATTAGTAATCCAACACTCAACATCATATTATGTAAGAACACTGATTTTAATAACTTTACAAAAAATTCATACAAAAAGCTGGTATATTCCCTGTCGGTTGCTGGTTTTTAATAGCAATAGGAATTAAATCCTCAAGGTAAGGAATAGAGTAATTGTGCGAGCCTACAAGCGATAGAAGCACTTCAGAGATAGTTTTTTTATTGAAAACAGACATTTATAAAGAAGAGATGGATATTTACCTAAGCTGCTTTAAAACTTTGAGCAACAATTAATTATTGCTCTGAATTAATGGCCAATCTTGGTAACGATATGAGACTGGCAGTAATACAATTATATGATTTGAGTATAGAACTTGTAAGGACTCACTATTAGTTTAATTGACCCAGACTGTTGAAAGATTTTTTTGATCTGGCTTGAGGTGTGAAAGTGTATGACAGTCTCAGTTTTTGGGTTTATATTGCGGTATTTATAGGTTTACCAATTTGCAGTCACCTTGGTTGTATTCTGCAACTGACGCAAAATAACCCTTTTGATATTTATCTAAGAACATACTATACGTTGTGCTATATGTGTAATTGAATGGTAACACGCATGAGATATAAACGGCTAGTAAGTAAGTTGACATAATCAAACTGAACTATGTAAAGAAAGATAAACTAGTCTAAAACCCTGTTCGCGTCTGCTTCTTGACTGATCCCAAGAAAAAATTAATTACACACAATTTCACCTAAAATCCTTATCCAGCCTACAATTTAGTGTGTAAACATTTATGTCCTATCACTTGGCAGTAAAAACCTGAAATGCTGCCGTCCTCTCAGCGATAACATACGTACTTAACAGAATCACAGTAGGAGTTAGCTAAACAGGAGAGTCTCAGATACCAACGTGGTTAGAGCATGGATTAGTCTAGATCTGAAACTAGACTTAACTATATTTTTAATGAAGTTTAGCTCTACTTCTTACTACCTGTGTTAATCTGAAGTACCTAAACTAGGCTTCTATTTTTTGGTTTCTGTATCTAGCCAATTGTAATTATTAAACTGACATTAAATATTGAGAGATTGAATGATGAAATCTTCTTCTATCACCTTAGTCATTGTGATTGGTGTACTCGCTCTCCCCCAAAGTGCCTATGGCAACCAAGAGAATGTTCCTATAATAACAAGCGATCGCAATCAAGCTGGAGTTTTATTAACGGAACCAGCCACAATTAACACTACATGGAGTAATTTTATCGGACGTACTAATAATCCAAAACAAACTACTGAATCAATTTCGCTAGTGCAGGAGCAAGGATGCCAAAAGATTAACCCCCTTGAGTTCATCAATAACCCTGAGGCTTTCTTTAAGCAATGTCAGAAGCCAGAAAACACCCAAAGTTCTCAAAGTAGTGAGCCAATTGAGTATTTTAAGGTTCCTAAACTGGATTCTGGTATTAGTGTGACAGTTACTCAATTTTAATATAGGAACTTTTTTAACAAGGAAGGATAACTAATTTCTGGTAGTGTAATTTATCTAGATAAGTAAGTCGGCGCAATGAAAGCTAACTGGTGGGGGCTGTCATTTATCCTACCCCTGCGGGCAGGGCTATTTCGTTCTAGACATAAACCGCCCAGAACTAAAGTTCCGGGCTAATAGCCCAAGTCCACTAAAGTGGACTAAAAGCCTTTCTTAGTCCACTTTAGTGGACTTTTGCTATTAGCCTCAGAATTTATTCTGAGG
>JBGTMK010000866.1:0-6738 GCA_041743605.1 Nostoc sp. | reverse complement strand
ACATTTCTTAAGCCATAGCCCATTGTTGCGGCATCAAATTGGTTATCGTCAAAGGGTAAATTTAGCACATCGGCTTCTACCCAGGCGATGCCTACGGCGGGCAAAGCCAACGCAGGTTGGGGATACTGCTTTTGGGAACGTTCTTTAGCAGTTTCTAGCAGATTTGGGGAAAAATCTACTCCATACACCTTGCCTGTTGCTCCCACGCGCCTCGCCAAACGTAAGGCTAAATCACCGCTACCACAACATAAATCTAATGCAGTATCTCCCGGTTGAGCTGCACTCCATTTTACTGCCATTTCCTTCCAGATTCGATGCTGTCCCAGACTCAACCAATCGTTCAACTGGTCATAAACTGGAGCAATACGGTTAAAAATGGACTGAATTTCGTTAGTCATTAGTCATTGATCGTTGGTCATTGGTCATTCGTCATTTGCCAATGGACTTTGGACAAATGACAAAGGAGAATTACACAATGGTTTGATGAGAGCAGCTACTAGTGAGAGCGATCGCTACCAGTTGCGCTGATAAATTAATTAGGGTTAATTCATCTTCCCGCAAAGTGCAGGGTTGTTTCCACTGTAGTGATAATACGCCTAAAAGTTGATTACGGTAGCTGATTGGGATCACTAAATGTGCTTGCACACCCGTATTCTGGTAGTGAATAGCATCAGCTAATTTAGCATCTTTAAGTACATTTAACGAAACTTGGATTTGCCCAGTGGCGATCGCTTCCCTTGTTAGTGGGTCTTCAGATAACCAATTTTCTATTGTACCTGTTTCGCTGTAAGTTCCTTGAGTCGCAATCAGAGTATTTCCATCTGTAAGTTGTAAAATACAGCCTTCTGCCCCAAAAGTCTCACTCACAGCCCTAGCAATGGGAGCAAGAGTTTCTTCTAAGCTAGAAGCGGCTTGAGTTACCTGTACTAAAACACTCAGCAGTGCCATTTGAGCATGAGCGCGACGTAATTCTTCTGTACGTTGCTTGAGCAAGTCGTAAGTTTCTGCTGCTCTTTGCACCACTGCCTTCAGTTCCCCTGGATCCCAAGGCTTGGTGATATATTTGTAGACTTGCCCAGCATTAATCGCTTCTACCAAGTCTTCAATATCAGTAAATCCGGTGAGGATAATTCTCACCGTATCGGGAAACTGAGGTACAGTCTTACTGAGAAACTCAGTTCCTTTCATTTCTGGCATCCGTTGATCGGAGATAATTACGGCTACTTCCCCTTCTGCTGCCAAAACTTGTAGGGCGTTCACTCCACTATCAGCTTTCAGAACATTAAAGTCGCGTCGAAATGTCCGATAAAGCAGATCGAGATTATCTGGCTCATCGTCAACTACCAGAATTTTCAGCTTTTTTGGTCGTTCGAGAGTCATGACTTGATATTGGACTTTATCAATTTCGACACTGGAATTATCCATAAGATTTTTCCTTTAAATATTTACTCTCTTGTTATATTCCATACCAAGTTTAGTTGAGAATGTCTGAAAATTGCCAAGGGTTTATACGGAGTTATTTTGCATATTTTAAAACGCTAATAGTAAGTCTTACAGACTAAATTTGCCGCTTAATTCTTTCCTGCGGCTTCCTGCCCTTCTCTTATAAGTTTTGAGAGATGAACTCAAGGCAGTAGGTATGGGTGGTTCATAGATTAGAATAAGACTTGCTCATGAGGTGTTAAACAACCTCTCAAGTTGAAGCTTGCACTCCGATTATGACTGATCTACCACCCAACGCTCAGAATCCCGAAGACAATGCTACTAACGATGTAGCACAAGAGTTACTGCGAAGGCTGAGGCAAAAACAAGGCAACTGGGTGGAATGGGGAGCCGCGATCGCCTCGTTGCTAAAAATCGGTTATAACCCACAAGAAATTTTTGAGGCAACTGGATTTGAGCCGATTCAACAAAATCAGGTGGTTGTTGGTTCTCAAGTTTACAATTCTTTAGAAAAGTTTGGAGTATCGGAAGCAACGCAATTGCACTACACAACACGCGGGAGTGATGTTTTATACGAACTGCGTTTGCTCACTCAAGAAGAACGCGCTGCTGCTGCTGAACTGATCTTTATTCACAAACTCGATGCTGATGAAGTGAAGGAAGTAGCAAAAGCAATTAAAGAGTTCTCCTATTTCCGCACTTTGCCGGAAGGGTTTTCTGCCCATCCTGGGGATGCCGTTGCTCACCAAGTTTGGAAACTAGCACGCCAAAATGCAGATTTACAACAGCGATCGCGCCTGATCGCCAAAGGTTTGCGTTTTGCTCACACGCCAGCAGCAAGGCAAAAAATTGAACAACTACTGACTGATTTTACTACTGTTCACCAGCGTCCAGCGCCAATTTTACCCTTTTACCGCCTGGAATTTGAAGAACAATTACCCCGAATCTTGCCCGTAGTCGGTGAGTTGCCATTGTCACGGCAAGACTTGCAAGCTGTGCCTATACTCACAGAAATTGAACCATTTCGCCTTGTCAAGTTTTCTGGAGAACAAGCTTGGATACCTTTACCAGGTTGGCAAGTGCTGTTGGCGGCAGAAGATCCAGTAGTGATTTTAGCGAATAGCGATCGCTTCCCCATACAAACCCAAACCCAAACAGGGCCAGTTGTAGTAGTGATAGATCGTGCCCAACGAGAATGGGATGTTTCCAGCTACTTTGTGGTTGAAAATGGTGGTGAATTAGATTTTCAATGGTTTGAAACTGAACCAGAAATTCCCTTATTAGGACAAATTATTATCATTGTTCGTCCTAAGAAAATTCTGGATGAAGAATTAACTAAGGATTCTTGGCAGATTGATGAATAAATTCAATTTTCAAGAAGACTAACTCTGTGATGTGATTTGTTGATTCCTCCAATAGCGCATATAGCGGTTCTCGACAAGCGTGAAGTACAATTTTGACCTTTCTCCTAAAAGGCTACGGTGTACACACAAGTCTGAAATAGCTGATTAACTAAGGTTTTACCCGACTCTAATCCTCCCCGTATGTATTGGGGAGGGAAGTAGACTTCTTTTTTCCCCCAATGCATCGGGGGGATTAAGCAGGGGTGGTTTCATACAAAAATAATAATGATATATTTCCAGTCAAAAAACTCAAAAGCGATCGCTAAGAGATAAATATCTGCAATATCAGGCTAAAGAACCCAGGATAATGAATCATAATTAATCTCTATACAGCTTTGAGCTATCAGCCATCAGCCACCAGTTACCAGCCGGAAGCTGAGATGCCGACTAATCAAGGCTTTTGATTCAACTTAACGAATTGACTATGAATTCTGAACAAATCAAAAATTCTCTAAATATTTCGCCAGCGATACGGGTGGGAGTACTGGGTTTCGGCGGACTCGGACAAGCAGCCGCTAAGGTAGTTGCTGGCAAACGAGAAATGATTTTAGTCGCAGCAGCAGATCAAAAAGGCTACGCTTATGCTACCGAGGGTTTAAATACTGAAAAATCCGTTGCAACCTATCAAGCCCAAGGTTCGGTGGGTTATTTAGAGCCAATTGGTACATTAACAAATCAAAGTATTCAGGATTTAATTGAAATAGCTGAAGTAGATGGGTATTTTTTGGCTTTACCCAACCTACCTAATGACTTTATTCCCAATGTCGCTAAGGAATTTATCAAATCTGGTTGGCGTGGGGTACTAGTAGATGCGATTAAACGTACCACTGCTGTAGAACAACTCCTAGCGATGAAAGAAGAATTGCAAGCCGCCGGGATTACCTACATGACAGGTTGTGGTGCTACCCCTGGACTGTTAACAGCAGCAGCAGCTTTAGCCGCCCAAAGTTATGCCGAAATTCATCAAGTTGAAATTACCTTTGGGGTGGGAATTGCTAACTGGGAAGCTTACCGCGCCACTGTTCGGGAAGATATAGGTCATATGCCTGGTTACACAGTAGAAACTGCGAGGGCGATGACTGATGCAGAAGTAGAAGCACTACTAGATAAAACTAATGGCGTCCTTACCTTAACAAACATGGAACACGCTGATGATGTGATGTTAGAAGTAGCTGGGATAGTAGGACGCGATCGCGTTACAGTTGGTGGTGTAGTCGATACCCGCAATCCCAAAAAGCCTCTCAGCACCAATGTGAAGGTAACAGGACGTACCTTTGAAGGAAAGATTTCCACCCATACCTTTACTCTGGGAGATGAAACCAGCATGGCGGCCAATGTTTGTGGGCCTGCTTTTGGCTATCTCAAAGCTGGTAGACAATTGCACCAACGCGGCATCTATGGAATATTCACCGCTGCTGAAATTATGCCCCAATTTGTTAAGTAAATAGGGAATGGGGAATGGGGAATGGGGAATGGGAAAAAGAGTTTTATTACCCAATACTTCTCTAGGAGACACACTCGTGTTCGCTCAGTACAAGTCCCCAATCCCCAATTCTTATAATGGTATTTCAGTGCTGATAAATTGGAGGTAAGTGTGACCACTACGGTACACTGGCAGGAACGGGTTGGTAATCAAAGGGATTGGATTTGGCGTGGCTGGCAAACGCGGTACACTTACATTCGCCCTAGCCTAAATCACCACAATACAACACCCCTAATTCTTTTACATGGCTTTGGCGCTTCCATTGGTCATTGGCGACATAATTTAGAGGTGTTGGGTGAACATCATACAGTTTACGCCATCGATATGCTCGGTTTTGGCGCTTCAGAAAAAGCCGCAGCTAATTACAGCATCGAACTTTGGGTTGAGCAGGTTTACGATTTCTGGAAAACATTTATCCGCCAACCAGCAATATTAATAGGCAATTCCAACGGTTCACTGATATCTATGGCCGCTGCTGCCACTCACCCTGATATGGTGCAGGGTATGGTGATGATGAGTTTACCAGACCCGTCATTAGAACAAGAAGCAATTCCTCCTGCACTACGCCCACTTGTCAGAGCAATTAAAAATGTTGTTGCTTCGCCGTTGATTCTAAAACCTGTGTTTAACTTCGTGCGCCGTCCTGGTGTGTTGCGTCGCTGGGCTAGTCTCGCCTATGCTAACCCAGAAGCCATTACCGATGAACTGATCGAAATTTTAGCAGGGCCTCCCCAAGATCGGGGTTCTGCCAGGGCGTTTAGTGCTTTATTCAAAGCTGCGATCGGAATTAATTTTAGTCCCAGTGTCAAGACAGTATTACCAACTTTAACAATTCCGATGCTATTAATTTGGGGACAAAAAGACCGGTTTGTTCCGCCAGCCCTTGCTAGCCAATTCGCCCAGTACAACGAGAAATTGGAAGTGTTGAATCTAGAGGATGTAGGGCATTGTCCCCATGATGAATGTCCAGAACAAGTCAACCAAGCTATTTTAGATTGGATTGAGAGATGGGTTGGCGATCGCCAACCGTTAGTTATTCGCTAAAATTCCTTGACACCTAGCCAATGGTGGCTTGGTTACTATCAACATCTGTAGTGCCATGGACAGAACGAGCTACAGAAATCATCTTGTTAAGAATTTCTTGACTAGGAACTTTACCTTTCAAGACTACAGTGCTACCAGTTTGAGCTACCCAAAGGGTATTAACATCGTCGAGTTGGGGATCTTGATCAAATGCCAAGGCTACCCGCTTTGCTAAACCACTTTGATCATATTCTCCGTTTAATCCCAAACGTTCTGGAGGTATGGATTGAGTAGCAGTAGGTGCAACGCTAGTGCTTGGAGCTTGTGGTATAGCCTGTGCAGTTGGATTTACTTGTGCATTTTGAGGTTTTTCCATTCCAAACAGTCTTTTTAACCAACTCATATAAACTTTCTCTCCTAAGAATTAAAAACTCATCAAACGTAAGTATAAAATTTTTACAGAAGCGCAGCATCTGCCAATGAAAAGATATACATTCCATTAAATTCATGCTCACAGTATGATTTACGTCCAATTTCTCTCCAGAGAACGCAACGAGTGCAACTATTAAGTTTAAAATAGAAGGTCGCACTAACAAACTTAGTGCGGTATTACCTCTAGCGTAGCCGTTAGTTAGTGTCTGCCTTACTCAATTCCTGCTCTAGCCTCTGTTGGCGAAGATGAAACATACCCTTTCAGTTCTCGTAGAAGATGAGGCGGGTGTTCTTTCCCGCATTTCTGGTTTATTTGCGCGTCGTGGCTTCAATATTGAAAGCCTTGCTGTTGGTCCTGCTGAACAAGGAGGAGTCTCCCGAATTACGATGGTTGTACCTGGTGACGATCGCATTATCGAGCAACTCACCAAGCAACTTTACAAGTTAGTCAATGTCCTAAAAGTACAGGACATTACCGAAACTCCTTGCGTCGAGAGGGAATTGATGCTTTTGAAAGTCAATGCTAGTAGCAGCAATCGCTCAGAAGTAATCGAACTGTCTCAGATTTTCCGGGCGCGAGTCGTGGACGTGGCAGAAGATTCTCTCACCTTAGAAGTTGTGGGAGATCCAGGTAAAATGGTAGCGATCGTACAGGTGTTGCAAAAATTTGGTTTGAAAGAAATCGCCCGCACTGGCAAAATTGCCCTAACTCGTGAGTCGGGCGTGAATACAGAGTTACTCAAATCTTTGGAAGCAAAGGTTTAGCAACGTGAACTACCCCGCCGTAAGACGGACAGGGCTTCCCAATTCATTGGGAACAGCTTCTAGGACTTCGTAGTACTAGAAAGTCTAACATTCCCTCCAAGGGCAGGAGTCCTGGTTCCCAAGACCCAAATCTTTCTCTTCTCCCAAGGGGAGACGCCAAGGGCGATGCAACACTTACCTATACAGCTT
>JBGTMK010000865.1:0-4663 GCA_041743605.1 Nostoc sp. | reverse complement strand
GGTTTATATAGTACCATATTTTAATATACAAAAAATTCAATTCTGAAAGAAATATTTTGTATACATTATTTGAAATAGGGGAGGAGGTTGGTGATGGGAGTAGTTGGTACTCCATTGTGTGAGTAGGGGAACCGTGGATTGATGTGAGTCGTTGGTGATCTGACTTTGGAAATCCTGGAAAAATTATTAGAAAAAATTTTGGATAAGTTTATAAAGAGGGGAGGTGCCATATGAAACCCCCCACCCCCTAATCCAAAGGGAAAGGCACCCCCGGGTCAAATTTCTGGAAAAGAAATATTCTTTCGAAAAATAAAAATTAATTCCAGAGAGTCAATGTCGCTACTACTTCTTTAAGCTGACACTTTTTTAAACCGTGTTAGACTTAAAATTTAAATTCAATATTATGTCAGATAACCAATATCCAATTGATACTAATGAGTATCCAATAATTATTGAGGAGGATTATTCTCTTGATCATATTCAAATACCTGATGGTATCCCATTCTAGGGGTATCATCTTAACTTAATTTTTATTATGATACTTAAAAGGTATTTCGTAATAGGCTTGGTGATGTTGATTACATCTCTAGCCTTAGTAGAGGTAGTGACTACTATAGTCAATTACTTCTAGTAAGATATGTGGTCGGGAGTGGCCACGCATCTTCTTACACGACCCTTATGTAAACCCTCTTTGGTACTAACTTTTCCCATTAATGTCTTAACGATAAACTATGGACATAATCATGAGTATTGTTCCAGTGTTTGCAGGATTCGCTGGAGCCTATGGTCTATACCTCTGGGACCAAGAGTCAGGGGCGATATCTAAACTTTTTGAGGAATGAAGATATTCAAAGCTAGTATCACCTTGCTGTTAATTGTATGCACTTATATGGTGTATCGAACAGGAGGTGATATGATGGTGTGGATGTTCTTTACTACACCAGTGTTACTGCTTCGGATAGTCCGAGCTGTATTATTAATTCGAATATAGAGCCCTGTAACAAGGGCTTTACTTTTTTAGATGAACCATTTTTAAACCGGGTTAAGCTCTAACTAAATTTCAAATTATCATGTTTATAGTTGAATTCATTACCATGAACGGAGTGATATCTAGCGAGATTGTGAATGCAAGCTCGAAGGGTGAAGCTATCGCTGATATCAAAGAACAGGATAATTCTGTTTCTATTCGTTCTGCTAGAGCTTCATAGTGTAGTTCTAAGGGAGACTCTGGGCTCCCATTTTCTTTTAAACATTATTTTATTAAATCGATTTATTAAACTTTAAATTCTAAAAATTATGGCTATTGTAGCTGGAAAAAAAGGTCTTGATGCTAAAGCAATTGCACCACAAGTTACTGCTCCTGAAGTTGAAGCAGACGAAAAGCCAATCATGAAGTTGTCGTTTACCGCTGAGGAAATCAAGGCGTATTCGAGTGCTGAACAAGGCTCTGGAACAACCAACTTGCCGATTGATGTAACTCTCTATCCTGTTAAAGTTCGTGAGGACTTGGAGCAGAGACGTTGGGCGAACACTTTAACGCCTATGATCGAATTGAGTAATGGTATGGTAGTGCCAAAACTTATGCTTTTAGGAATGGTCGTGCATGACGATAGCCTTATCGTTAATGCTGAGACAGAAGTTCTTAAAGCAATTATTCACACTGGAAACAGAGTGACCAATTACATAGAGGAAAATCCGGGCTTCGAGCTAGGTAAATTCACTATTGTTGGAAAATTCCCCAAGGCAATAAATGCTGATTGGAAGCAGAAAAAAGAGGACTACGAGAAATCAGGTCTTTTTGGTGCAGGTGTTACTTACGATGATCTTGTTGCTGAGGCAGAGACTCGTGATGGTGTAACCTACATCCCTTCCATCAAGTCTAACAGATTCGGAGCATTCGCTTATTCCGAAATCTATTCCATAGCCTTGGAAGAGTAATCTTAATGCCCATGATCCCATTGTGGATCTTGGGTATTACTTTAGTGTTGACCCTTATTAAAACCCTTGTTCTACCAAATCGACCCTCACTTAAACCTGGTTCAAGCAGCCTTTGTCAAATTGCGTTGTTGGTTAAGTGTCTTGGTCGGCAACTTCTAGGGTATGAACTGACCGAAAACCCGGCAACGTATTAGACTTAAATTGTAAACTATTATTAATTATGACAAAATTATCAGGAAAGACCGTAGAGCAAGAAGCTCCGGCAACTGCAGTAGCTGAGAAAGCGATTATGAAATTGACTTTCAGTGCTGAAGAAATTAAGGCATATTCTAACAGTGAAACAGGCGGCAACTTCTTGCCAGTAGGAACTGTATTGTATGTAGTTGGAATCGATGAAGAACGTGGCACCCAGAAATGGGCGAACGTGGAGACTCCATTTGTGAAGTTGAGTAATGGTATGAGCATACCAAAACTTATGTTGTTGAGTATGGTTGTCCATGATGATGGAATTGTTGTGAACAGTGATGTGGAGGAAATGAAAGCCATCATACACACCGGGAACAAAGTTATTGACTCGTTGAAAGACGAAGTTGAAAACGGTCAGGTGACATTTGATGCTAAGTTTACTGTTGCTGCTCAACTGCCAAAAGCGATCACTCAAACATTTGCCGAAATGAAGAAGGAGGATTACGAAACATTCCTTGGATCAACTTGGGATGAAATCGAAGCTGCTGCTGAGGAAGTCGATGGAGTGAAATACTTTCCATCGTTAAAGAAGAATCGCTTTGGTGCCATAGGGTACAACAAAGTGTACTCTTTGATATTCCAATAATAATCTGCTTACTGTATCGGGGCTCCGGCTCCGGTACTTTTATTAAAAATAATTGTAAAAGATCGTTGACAGTTATTGTTTATTAAATTTTTATTATTACATTTGAACCGGCAACTTGATCATTATGAATACGAACTCAGAAAATCATGGCTCTTTAGCCACCATGCAAGTAAGTAAAGACAAAGAATCTTGCTTCTTCATATACCTGCACAATGCACCCTTGAGTGAAATTACACTTTTTGGATCACGTGGACACTCAATACCAAAGTTACTGCAGTCAAATGACGGCACACTATATGGCTTCGCAACAATATGGAAATTACCAATTGGTTGTTTAGAGTTGTTCAGTACTGCAAAATCTATAGTTCATGCGCTTTCAATTACCATGGGCTTTGGTCAAATAAACATGAATATAAATCTTAACTAATATATTATGCTTATACTCACTATTTTAATTTTCGCATTCTTTTGGTTGATGATAGGTTTTACTATTACATTTACCTACTTCACGTTCACAAGAATACAGCCAACTGATAAGGATTTTGCTTTATCAATAGCTGGGCCGTTTGCAATCCTTGCCGTGCTGGCTCACGTTATCCATTACATGTTTGGTGATAACAATAAGCCTAGTTACGGTTGATTCTAATTACAATATCAATCCTTTGGAATTCTTTAACAGTAGACTTACCTGATCGATATTTGGACTATCGATTAGAAGTGCAGCATGTTTATAATGCTCTGATCACTACTGATTTAGAATTTCCGGAAAACAGCCATGGGCATCACTCGAATACTTTTAAAGAGGATTCCCCAACTACAGTAGATCCTTTTGTCAATAAGGAATTTAAAGTCCCTTATTGCAAAATCGATACTGGTTAAGTGCTCTAGCGATAGACACGATATAGATAAACACTAATAAATTAATAGCTAAATTAAAAGGGTTAACCGGTTAATGGTAGCCGGTTCCCTATCACTTAAATACCAAAGTTATGTAAAGTATTTTAGACCTTGCTTATGGTCAAAAACTATTTCATAATACAGGTGGTCGTATAATGGCCACCTGTTTTAAACTACTAAATTTAAACTCATGAAGAACTTATTAACCCTAATCCTTTGTACAATTATCCTAATGTCTTGCGGTAGTAAATCCGGCAACCTGAAAAATAGAAAAACACAAGTCTGGAATTCCGTGCAAGTCGTAGACGAATTCGGTGACAATGTAGAAGGTAAATTCGATATCGGAGCTTCTTTCAATGGTAAAATGTCTAACTCTATTACAACTGGTGTTCCTCTAATAGTTAACGCGTATTTGCACGATTCAACTTTAGCATTCGTATTCTATGAATATGAAAGAGAACCTTACGCACAATTACCTGACTCAGAGTTCCTAAGAATAAAAATTAAAACATCATCAGGTGAATTGTTCCAATCAGAAGTATTCCTATACCAAAATCTAATGCTCGATAATTCCAAAGAACTACTTGGAATCCTTCTCAATGAAACAGAACCACTGAAAATAATTGTAGACTTGTCAAGATACCACGGTTTCCCAAACAAAGTTTACATGTTCGAGCTGAATCCAAATGGGTTGCAAGAAGCACTTATTGGAGGTAACTCAATTTAGGAGGTAATCTCGGCATTTGCTGAACTCCTCCCCCTAAGCAATTGCCTGATCTTCAGCTACATATACCAACTGGAGCTCAGGATAAAAGAAATTTGAAATTTAAAATTATGTGTTGGTTGAACGCGCTACGGCACCCCATTCCCCCACATCATGCACCCAAACCTCAGAGTACTGAACGAAAAACATGACTAATAATACAACTGGACACCTGACAATTTTCAAAACACGGTAATCACATGCAAATCTCTCGCGTATCACACGAAAAAGCC
>JBGTMK010000864.1:0-7546 GCA_041743605.1 Nostoc sp. | reverse complement strand
GAAAGGCATCTTTATCTACCAACTCGACATAGCTCTTATTGCTCTGTAGCCACTCTTTGAAGCTTTGATACTTCCGGTTGAAGAAAACCGACTCAGGTACGACTGAAACTAATACACCACCTGATATAATTAACTTCCAAGCTTGATAGATATGCTCGACAAGTTCGCAAAATGGAGGATTCATGATACAGGCATTGTATAAATGACTGGGGTTAAACTCCAGAAAGTTTTTCCCTACAAGATTAAATCCTTTGAGTTCTAAAATTTGTCGTAGGTTGTAATTCACCTCAACTACCTCTAATTGAACATTTGGGTAAGTTTTAGTGATATACTCAGCAATATTTCCGCTACCAGCGCTCGGCTCTAAAATTCGCCAATGTGGTTCAATATCTGCCAGTTTAACAAGTCGTTGACAGACTGGTTTGGGAGTAGGAAAGAAATCTTTATCTTTCATTCCAATGATTTCTAACTCAAGCTTATTAAGTTGTTGCTTGGTAGTATCAATTGCTTTAGGTTTTACTACCTGTTGAATTGCTGTTATTGCTGATATAATTTCGCCTGATGTATGTAACCCCGCACGACTGAGAGATTTTACCCAGTCTTGGTAATATTCGCCTTCTAGTATTTCTTGGACTTTCTGGCTAATTTCTCCACTTTGAGAAATCCTAAATAGGACTTCCACCTGTGATTTACGAAATATACCGCGTAGTATTGGTGGGATATTTCCTGTTTCCCACATTTGTGCGATCGCAAATAGCCAAGACTGGATAATCTCAAGTTCAATTCCTTCCTGTATTATCCCTTGAGCTATGGTTTTACGGCGCTTTGTTGCCCTTTGATTCCCAATAGCAGGATTTTTCTTTTGGTCAATTCTTGGCTGCATGGAAGCGGCTAAATTACGGAGAGCTTCTGCTTTTTCTAAGTTAGGAATATTGAAAATATCTACTATTGGTAAATTATCCTCGTTGTAGGACAGATTCAGTAGAGATAGTTGCATTGCTAGATTCCTTTAAATCTTTAACGGCGCATTTAAGAATTAGGGAGGTTGGTACATTCCAAGTTTTTACCTCCCATTCAGTAGCTAATCTTTCTGAGTGACGGATAACTGCACTACTACATTTGTTTTTTCTTACAAGCCAATCTCTAAATTTTTCGGCTTGTTCTTTGGTATTGAACCCGAAATAGCTGGTTTTTCGGTTTCCCAAGGGATCAGTAATAGTTGCTACCCGGCGTGAGAGGATATTGAGCGTCCAACCACCGTTAGAAGTGAGTTCGATTTTGGTGATATTTAATTCTGTTGGATTCATAATTCCACTTCAGGAATTGCTGCTAAATATTCCGTAGTTGATATTTCTCTTGCCAGCCATTTATCATGTGCTTCTTGAGGAGTTATTTTATCGGCTAAATGTTTCTTTTCATTGTTATCTCCTATAAAAGGAGCGATTGTTTCCTCTAGCCGTTTTTTGAAAGCCAAATGTTTCTTTTCAGAGTAAGTCAACTGGTAGATGCTGTCAGTATTTATGAACAAGTAAACTAGGCTAATTTGTTCTAATGGCATTCCAGTTCTTTCATGAAGGAGAAATAATCTCAATTGGGTTTGCCATTTGCTCTCAAGAATTTCAAATTTAGGAGGTTTTTGAATTGTCCAGTCAAACCCAACTACTTGATTTTCACCATAGATAATGAGGTCGCACTCACTATAGAGAAGAATATCGTGATATAAATATTGAATTTGAGCGCTCCATTGTTTGTTTCCAAGAATGTTTATAAAAGGTTTTACCTTATCGACCCAGTTATTAATTTGGGGATATTCCTTTAAGAAAGGTTCGACTGGTAGACCTAACCCAATTTGTTGCATGACGAGATGAAACTGACCTCCAGCAACTTCGGATTCACTTTTCAGAGTGAGATTAGAATAATTGCTCGTCGATAAACACTCTGGATGATATTCGGCTAGCTCAAGTGTTTTGTGATTGAATCGATTCATAAAAATCTATCCCGAATTTGTTTTTTGGGATATATATGCGTGAGCTATTTGTGGTGATTTATCTACGGTATATAGTATTTTTTCAGATTGTCGATACTTGCGTATAAACTTCGAGTTGACATTGCTTTGAGGTCAAAATAACTGGCAAACTTTTTCAACCCCCCAGTGAGGGTTAATTCTAGTAAGTACTGGGCTGCGATCGCACTCGTCATTTTATTGACAAATAGCGATTGATAATTTCGTGCTTGAATTTCTGCACATGAGAGGTTATTGTCTATGAGTTCTTCCAGTTGAGGAACTAACAATTCCGGGTGAACCAGCGCCGGGGAGGGAAGATGCAACCAGAATTGAGGTTTGTCTGGGTTATTGGCAGCTTGAACTATATCAAAATTAGAGTGCGTTCCAACTACTACTTGGCCGGAGTAGTTGCTGTTTCCACAATCCAGCCAAAATAGTGATGCTGGCTCATTTGCACTATTCAGTTTGAGAACTGAGTGAATTTTGCTCCTGGCGGCGCTGTTATCTACACAACCAATAATTACTGTTAGGGTGTTCCATGAATTGGTGGTGCGAATCATGTCTTCTTCAAACCAGTCGCAAATGGCTGTAATCTCAATTCCATACTTGGCGCTGCATCTTGCAACCAGTGTTTGTACCTTTGGTAGCCCAATTTCAGCTTGTTGATAATTTTGGCGGGTGATATTCTTAAGCTCGACAGTATCGCCATCGACGATCGTAAAGTTAATTTCTTTTCCCGTGCGCTGGAGTTGCAGGATAATTCGACATAAGTCTTCTGCAAGAAACCCCCCTGTTCCTCCTACTCCCACTAAGATGAAGTTGATACGGGTATGATTGCGAGGTAAGACGGGTAAAGCTTGTTGGTAAGCAGTTAATTCGAGCATTTTACCTGTGGTGGCAGTTCAAATATTTGATTAGGGTTGATGTCGAAGCAGTTCAAATATTTGATTAGGGTTGATGTCGAAAAAGTGATTGTATATCCCAATGCGGGTATAGATTGTGGGAATGGTATTCAGTGTGCCGATGATCGCGAACACTCGGAATTTGCCTTTTTCTTCCTGATTGTCCACACTTGAAGGGTAAGCAGCTAGAGTTCCATGACTATGTATTTCCACTAATCCATCTGTATAGCTTTTATCGAGTGCGCTTTCTAAAGATAGGACGTGAGTAGAAGACGCAGTTTGCAGTGGCGTGTGACACCACCATTGGTAGTTTGTCACTCCCAAGTAGAATAGGATTTCCTGTTGGGGGTTGATACTGGCAGCATTGATAATATCAGCGATTACAAGACTTGGGACTTTTGGGACTTTCAGGCGAAAGTAGGGTTCAATGGGTTGGAGTCCAGCAACTTGAGTTTGAGTCACTTGCAAGCAAACCTCTAACTCGCGGCGGTGCGATCGCAAGAAAAGTCCATTTGCTGCCAGCCAGTATTCCTGAAGTTTTTGGCTGTAGGGAGGAAAATTATTACTTGTAGCGAAGTGATAACCGATAAAGGGATTCATGGCTAACTGAACAAATGATTGATAATGTCTTCTGGGGTTGTGACTTTCCAGCTATGAACGGAAACAAGGTCACTTGAAGGGTAGGATTTGGCTTTAGACTCGTGCAATTTGATTAGTTGGTTGCAGATATTGTCGGGATGAGTTTTTGACTTGCCTTGGGACAAGTCCTTGTTAAAAGGTGATTTCCAAAACAGATCCCAAGTTTGGCTTATAGTTGCAGCACTGCACATACCGGGAGAATTTCCCCCAAAACAAATACCAGAGTCGTCCCAGACGTTAGGTAGAGGTGGCTTGTACAGTTGCGCGTCTGGTTTAAATACCCTCCCTTTAACTGCCCACAGGTAATATCTACTACCGCATCCAGCCAACAAAAGTGCAGGCATGGGGACAGTAATTACTTTCGTTTCCTGTCCCATAATTTGAATTTGATATTTTTGGGGAGAGTAAAACTGAATAATTGCCTCTCCCTCTGGATTTTTACCCCACCAAATTGTGTTGCTAGAAAGCCATCCAGATGTAGCAGTTTTACTTGTGAAGGCTTTCTCTACTGCTTCAGGGGAAAGAAATTTGTACTTAGATTTTTTCCCTTCGTGTTCGACTAAAATAAACTGTCCTTTGAGGATAACTAACTGCGCTATTAAATCATCTTGGGGAATATTTGCAAGCAGGATTTGAGAGACATTTTCTAAGTTAATTATTGGTAATATGTTTGTATCTACATTCATGATTTTGATGCTTTATTCCAAATTTTGACTGCTGCTTTCCGAGCAGGAAGAGATGTTTCTAGCAAGTGGGTAAGCTTATTTGATTTTTCCATCATCGAGACGGCTTCTTTCCACTTTTGACCGAGAAACATGATATTCTCATAAGTCCATTCCAGCCAATCGCTTGTTTCACACGTAATATCTAGCCAGATATTTTCAGTCGAGTGATCTATAATTCGTATGGCTGTATCTAAATATTGAAGAGGACTTTTATAACGACGGCATAGCTTGACAAGTGTCTCGAAGTAAATTTCTTCTGCTAGAGCAATGTAATCAGGAGTAAAACCAAAATTTAGTTCCCATTGGCTTATATTGTACCCTTGCCCCGTCAACGATAGGAGGAACTTTTCTGAGTATTCTAGTTCCTCGAAATCTTCATACCACCACTCAATTTTTTGTGGTGACACAGGAATACTATTATGTTCGGAACTAAACTCAATCTCGTCGATATATTCTATTGGGAAGAGATGATCATTCACCAGTTGAATAAATTCAATTTCTCTATCGAGGTAGGCACTTGCTGGATGTGATTGTTTATCAATATGAATGGTTGATTCTAGCCATTGTTCTGGGAATGTTTTTTGATACAGGCTTAAGAGATTTACTCGTTCGGAGAGATTTTCTAGGTAGATAATTGCTGTTAAAGAAGTAATGGGTATTTTGAATGATTGTATGTTTGCAAGCATAATTAATCAGCCGCCATAACTCATAGCGGCTATAAATTTGTTATTACAGTACGGGATATTTACTCGTGGCAGCAGGTTGATGCTTAAGGCTTCGAGTAACTTTTTCGATGTAGGTTTCCCAATTGTGACCGAGCTTAATAGCTTTTTCTATCTCAGGTTGTAGGGTAATTAAATTTTCGAGACTAATTTGATTTTTTATCTCCAGAAGCTTTATCTGCCACCCTAACTTTAGTGCAGGATTTATTTCTTCAGAACTATTTTTCAATTCTCTGAATTGACTTCCCTTAGTACCTGCTTTTTTTACCAAACGGATTGAAACCGTATCATCAGTTGTTTGTCGTTCAATTTCGGCATTAGCATATTCTGGAAAGTAGACGCTAATGGCTGTTTTGAGGGTATTGTCATCTTGGGCGATCGCCTCATCAAGAGGAATTTCTTGTCCTTCAATAATCGCAATGTATTTCATGGTAATTAAAATAGTGACAGTTGGTTGCTAGGCGCGGGTGTTTTGTCTTTATCTTCAGACAGGTTACGCTTTTGTACTTGTCTTGATTGTTCCTGTCTATTCTGATGTATAGTCTGCTTTTCCATCCTTTGCTTGCAGATATCTAACATCTCTGGGAGAGATTTTTCTAAATCCTGTAGTAAGTTATTGATGACAGGATGAGATGTTATCTCAGCAAGGTTCATTGTCTTGATAATTGGAGGTGCGCCTTTGATTCCAATTGAGACAATTACTGTTTCAGAATTTGGTATTAACTGAATGGTTATTAAGGTGGTTTTTGTGTCAGAATTGCCTAAATCTATCTCGGTAGATGAATCTTGATTTATGACTTCAGTGTTTACTAATTCATCTAATGTTTCTTCTAAATCGCTATTCTCCTGAATATCAGGATTAAAATCTCTACTGCTGTAACTGTCTTCAAGGTTAGTTACATTCTCGTCAGGTGATGTTTGACTGCTCATGATTAAGAGAGATTGGCTAATCTAAATAAGGTGCGGATAGTAATACCTGTCTTGTTAAAAGACTGCCATTTGTAAGCGCATTCACCTGATTTGTACTTAGGAGAAAGTTGGCTCCAAGTGTCCCATGCTTTAAATAAAATGGGACTGACACTATGAAGTGCCATCCCGACTTGAATCCACGAGTGGTAATCATCTGCAAATCGAGGGTGGATAACTTCAAGTAGTACAAGTGCAGTCTGGATATTTGTCTCGATTGAGGGAATTAAATGAGCGTATCTGTCTACCCCATATCTGCGGTTATATTTTTCTTGGGGTAGGTTAAACTTTCTTGCTTTCTCCTGTCTGGCAAGCATCTGAGCAATTACCCAGTCGGGGGCTATTTCTATTTGGCGCTCAGATGGACTACAGCCAGGAAGCCATCTGTAATTTCTGCCCTCTGGGTGAAAGGAAGGGGGAAGGATTGAGGCTAGGTTTTTGCCTCGAAACTCCAATTGTTCATCCTTCCCAGTTTTGATTTTGCGAGATTTTACCTCCCAAGCTTTTGAATCTGGGATGAGGTATAAGCGCTGGCTCCGATATTTCCTTCCAGAGGTAAATGCAATTGTGGGAGGAAGGTATTTTTGAGCGCGATCGTGTAACGACTCCGTAGGAGTATCGCGTGCTTCGACGGGTGTTAGCTGGTTAAGTTCTTCTGGTTCTGTATGTTCGTTAATTTGAATAATTTGTCGCCAGGAGGTTTCGCCGTCGCAGTCAATAGCTACTAAATATCCTTGGGGATGATTAGAACCGCATACCAAGGCTACACCAGTGGGGGTGATCAATCTGTTATTTGTCCAAACTTTTAGGCGGCGGCGGACGAGTTCGGCTTGTAGTTCTCTGGGAGAGTAGGTATTTTTTTCCCATTCTTTCCCTAGAGGACGTTTACCAAAGGTAGGGACGATTCGCCATTCTTCGGGTAAGTTGTCAAGCGAAGATACCAAATGACGGATTTGGGCGTGCATGAATTCATGTGGCTAATTATTTCGATAATTCATGCACAGCTGCGTTAGTGAGTGTGGTGGTTTGATATTATGATTACGGTGCTAACTGATGGCCTGCTTCAACTAGCTTGGCAAGGGTATTTTGGTCAAACGCCTTTATGCCAGATACAAATTGTTGCCACTGCTGCCATTTCTCCTTTGAGTAAGCATGATTGGGATCAAAATTGCAGACTTCACAGAATTTATGAAAGTCAGCATTCCAATGAAACGTGCAAATACCTGTTATTAAATAATTGATTTTTTGGTCGCTCATGAGTGATATTTCAGCTTATAATATCTGTTTTAAGCCAACCTTTGGTTCAGGGCATTTTCGACTTGGTAAGTTCCAAGAGTACAGTTTGTATTCAATGGAAACTTAGGAAATTCCAGATAATTATTCATAGTTTTTGTTACCTTGCACAGTACCATTATCCCGTCCTTACTCTTCTTTTTTTGATTGTGATAGTAGCTGATAACCTCAAACTCATTGTTACCAGCTTCAAATCTGCTTCCTGCATATTGGGAGATAGCCTTTTTCCAGTCTGGCTGCCAGAGCATGAGTGTATCTATTGCCATTGCTCTAACAACTGGGTTATCTAATTTC
>JBGTMK010000863.1:0-24437 GCA_041743605.1 Nostoc sp. | reverse complement strand
ATCAACAATGAAACTAGCAAAACCTACAACAACATCTACCTCGATCGCAACCCACACTGTTTCCACTTTCATACTCTTCAAGATATTTGAACCATCAGGTTTGTCGCGGTAATTACGCCAAGCTAAAAGTTCCTTTTGGGTGTAAAAAGTTGCAGGTAGAGCTTTGATAGCAGCAATATGAATTGCACTCAGCACCCACGCATCTGTTTCTTGGGCAGGTCGAAGAGATATTTCGTTAGCGCTCATAGGTTCAGTGCTAAACAAGGCAGGAGGAAAGAAAACTTTAGTTCTGGGCATTCTCCAGTTTAAAAAGAAGAATTGTTCTATGGGTGCGTTACGCGAAACGCTAACGCACCCTTACCTACAAATACCTAATTTTGTTCCAAAATCAAATCGGATTCTTATATCTTCTAATTATTTACGCCTACCTACTTATTAGTATAGCCTTCGTCATTCGTAATGACGCTCCTGCGTCGCTAACGTAATTTGTAATTCGTAATTAATTGTTTGCAAGGGTTTCAGACATTTAAAATGGTGAGACAGCGCTAGCTTCTCCCAAAGGGAGAGGCTGACGCCAACGCGGAGCATCTCGTAGAGAAGGGGGTTTCCCCATGAGCGACTGCGAACCCAAAGGGGTGGCTTATTTACGCCGTGCGGTACTAGGGTGTGTCATCAATTGAGCCAAATAACAAAGGACAAATGACAGCCCCACCAGTTAGCTTTAATTGCGCCAACTTACCTAGGCAATTATCTAGAAGTTTAAAATATCTAATGATTCTTCTATTTCCAAATCTAATATTCTTTCTCGTGTATCTTTGAGTGCTTCTAGCTTCCCTTCTTTACGATATATATCTGCTGCTTTTTGAAAGTCTTCAATTGCTCCCTGTTTATCTGCGATTTCTAAACGGATATTGCCACGATTGTAATAAGCATCAGCATAATTTGGATGAATCTGTATAGCTTGAGTATAATCTTCAATTGCTCCTTCAAAATCTCCTAAATCTGAACGAGCATTACCACGTTTTTTATAAGCTATGGCATCTTGAGGGTTAATCTTGATTGCTTGGGGAAATGTCGGTTGAGATCCTAATAAATAACGAGCAATCCCACGGTTTTTATAAGCATCAGCATAATTAGGGTTAATTTTAATAGCCTGGGTATAATCCTCAATCGCTCCTTGATTATCTCCGACATGAGAACGAGCTTCAGCCCGGTTTTTATAGGCTACGGCAACATTAGGATTAATTCTAATAGCTTGGGTATAATCATTAATTGCTTCTTCTAATCGCCCCAGTTGATATAGAGCTAAACCTCTTTTATTGTAAGATTTAGCATCATGAATATTTATCTGGATTGCCTGAGAATAATCTGCGATCGCAGCCTCATAATCTCCTGTTTGATAGTGAGCTAAACCTCGTTTGTAATATAAGTCAATATCACCATGATTAACTTGCAAAGCTTGATTATAGTTAGTAATTGCACTCGTATATTCTCCTTTCTCAAAAAATTTATCACCCATCTTTATGTAAATTACATTTAAATCTTCGTCACGAGATTGTAAATAATTTTCTAATTGAGGTTGAAAAGAAGATTTAAGCAGATGATTATTAATTGGCTTAGATAAAGTTTCCGGTTTCGGCAGATATTTGTAAATAGGTGGTTGTTGCCTAGAAGAATTATTTACAGAAGATTGTAACTGTTCTAAATAGCACCATAAACCACCACCATAAAGTAATTGTTCTATTCCAAAGGAAATTTTACCAGTTTTCAACTTAATCATCTGAGTTGGGAGAAAGCCAGCTAAAAAAAGATGATACTCAGATTGTGCTTCACTTACATCTTCTTGAATCAAAATGCAAACTACGACTGCATTTTTTTCAACCTCTTCAGAACTAATTGACCATCTCACTCTGTCAATTCGACCATGACGAGATTTAACCTCGATACCAATTGATGGGTCAGAAGTCAAGGTAAAATCTATATTGCCATCACCGCCGAATCGCTTTTCATAATCCACTTCCGTAATAAAATCAGCTAAACGTTCTTTGACAACTTCCTCACCCAATTTACCTTTGAGATAGCTAATAAAAACATCACGGACTGGTAAAACACGCTTATATTTCTCAGCCATGAGCCAGCAAAATTCCCGTAATGCCCTTAACCTTTCTCCAGAGATGATAGTTAATTCACTATATTGACCTTCTGTTTCACAATGAAGCAGAGAACCAGATGTTAACCTTTTAATAAAATCAGACTGTAGCGATCGCAGTAGTGTAATCCAGTCCATTTATATTTCTGCGAATCTTTTGATGAGATTATTCTAGTGAAGTACCCCTTTTTGCTTCGCCCAAATTGGGGCTTCCAATTTCAACTACAACAATGACGGTCTTATTCGTCTTTTGGGTTTCCCGTCTCATCCGCCGATGCCTCTTCAAACCCATGTTTGATTTGGTCTTACGCAGCGTCCACAGGCAGCCGCCCGTCTACCACAGGCACTTTGATTTTTATTCGCACAACACCGCTTGGATTCACGACAATAGTCAACCAGCTAACAGTGTTCTTTCCCCGATCTACCGATTTATCTGCGGCAAGTATCTTACTACTACTTTGAAGTTAGCCTGTCTGTTCAATACGGTCGGGCGGGTCAACGACCATTTATATATTACCATAAATAGACATACGCTGTACGTCTGTTTATGAAAAGTGGAAGATTGAATTTAAGGATATCTGAGAAGAGATTAGCCAAACTCAAAGTCTATGCAGAAAACAGAGAAAAAACAGTTACGCAATTGGTTGAAGGCTGGATCGACAAGTTGCCTAGCCTCAAGATTGACGACTTCTCAACCAACCCACTCCCTAATCAATCTGACGATTGATATCGGTCGGAGTTGGTTTAGTCGCCGTCCGCTCCCTATCCCCACCTTATGAGTACATTGAAGGTGGGGACTTCCGCGACAGGTTAAAATATCTATTCGGCATGAAGAGTGCTGAGTTCCGAGTGCTGAGTCTTGTAAACCGAATGGTACTAAGTTAAGAGGCAGCCCTTGCCCTGAATGGTTCCTAGCCTCTAGGCTAGGAAGCCATCTTGGGAATTTCTGTATCTCACCAGCCTCTCATAAAAAAGTTGGAATCTGCTGTGATTCCTGTATCCACAACAAAAGCGGGGTTAGAGTCAGATTTTACGCTGGCACTACGAATTTTTCACTACCAGCCAATTCAAAGGCTGCATGAATGGCTTGCAAAGCCTTAACTCCTTGATCTTGTGCCACGACACAGCTAATTTTGATTTCTGAAGTGGCAATCATTTGAATATTGATTTGTTGTTGGGCTAAGGCTTCAAACATTTTAGCGGCAACACCGGGTTGTCCCACCATACCTGCACCAACAATACTCACTTTCGCGATCGCACTATCTAAAACAACTTCACCCCATCCTAATTCTGCGGCTACTTGGGTAAGCATTTCTCTGGCATTTTCTCCATCCAACTGTGAGACTGTAAAAGCAATATCTCGCCTGGGAACACCATCAATTACCCGACAGCGCTGAGATTGGATAATCATATCAACACTGATATTATGTTGTGCTAATAGTCCAAACAACTTTGCCGCCATCCCCGGACGATCTGGTAATTGGCGAATAGCAAGACGGGCTTGGTTCAAATCTAGGGCGACGCCGCGAACGGGGGGGTGATGGGGGGATGAGGGAGATAAGATAATTAATTTGTCTCCCCCTACTCCCTCATCTCCCCTTACTCCCCTGCTCCCTTGCTCCCTTGCTTCGATCTCAAAGGCGCTACAGAGTGCGCTGACAGCGCGATCGCATTGGGTTGCATCTACTACACAACTTACTTTCACTTCGCTGGTAGAAATCATTTGAATGTTCACACCTGCTTCTGCTAAGGTGGCGAACATTTTTGCAGCTACACCTGGACGCCCAATCATTCCCGCACCTGCGATGCTGACTTTGGCAATATTATGTTCTAGCATTACCTCGGCTTCGTCAGATTTAGGGTTAGACGGATTTCTCAGGGCTGGGGCGATCGCTGCTGCTACTGCTTCTGCCCGTTTTAATATTGGTGTTGCCACAGTAAAGGCAATGTCATTACTGTTACCTTCATGAATGGACTGAATAATTAAATCTACGTCTACTTTTTGCCGCGATATTTCGCCAAATAACCTGGCTGCTACACCTGGTTTGTCGGGTACGCGCAACAATGCAACTTTTGCTTGGTCAGTGTCAAATTCTACATGATCTACTGGACGGGCAATTTCTAAGTTGATCAGCGATCGCCCTTGGGGTTTGGCTGATGTTACCCAAGTACCAGGTTCATCCGTCCAGCTAGACCTAACTACTAAAGGAACACCATAGTTACGCGCAATTTCCACAGCGCGAGGATGCAGTACTTTTGCACCCAAGCTAGCTAGTTCCAACATTTCATTGCAGGTGATGGCATCCATCAACTGGGCTTCGGCAACTAAGCGGGGGTCTGTAGTGAAAATACCTGGAACATCTGTAGAAATTTCGCAAAAATTCGCTCGTAATGCGGCTGCGATCGCCACCGCAGAGGTATCGGAACCACCACGCCCCAAAGTTGTAATTTCCATCTCTCCGGCGCGGGATGTGCCTTGAAACCCTGCTACTACAACTACTTTACCTTCATTTATGTGGCGACTGAGGCGAGTAGTTTCAATATGTAAAATCCGAGCGCGGCTATATTCAGCTTCGGTAATAATTCCTACCTGAGCGCCAGTCATAGAAATTGCAGGTTGTCCGAGTTCCTGCAAAGCCATGCTGAGTAAGGCGATGGTTACTTGTTCGCCAGTGGAAAGCAGCATATCCATTTCCCGGCGGTTAGGATTTGGAGAAATTTCATTAGCTAGTTTGACGAGTCCATCGGTGGTTTTGCCCATTGCGGAAACCACTACGACAATGGAGTTTCCAGCTTTAACCGTTTTGTAAACACGCTGTGCAACAGCTTGAATACGTTCGACTGAACCAACAGATGTACCACCGTATTTCTGAACTATGAGCGCCATAACTTTTTTTTAATCAATTGTGCCTGGTTTGATCAATACTTCCGCCGGGTCAGGAAGCCTTGAAGGCTTATCAGTTATATAGTTTACTAAATATTGTGCAGAATACCCGCATCATCATGATATTTCTCATTTTAAGCTGGGAATCATACATTATATAGTCATTTCCTCAACACCGATGATGTTACCAATTTTTAAACAAACTGCTCAATATTAAGTAATTATGGCTTTCCGAATTAAACAAACTCGTTGGCTATATGTCAGCCTAAGTATTTTAAGCTTGTGTTTAGCATTTACTATTACAACTGTAAAAGCATCGCCATCAGTAACAACAACCCCAGTTCTCTCTTCTTCACAACCTAGAAATTCGCTAGAACCAGGAAGGAACTTCTACCAAGCGGGACGTTTTGCGGAAGCTATTACAGCTTGGCAAGCAAATGCACAACAGTATCATAACCAAGGCGATCGCCTCAACGAAGCTCTAAGCTTGAGTTACCTTTCACTGGCACAACAAGAACTTAATCAATGGGAAGCAGCCCAACAATCTATTGAGCAAAGTCTGAAACTATTGCAAACCTCTATTCCCTCTGCTGATGCGATTCTTTGGGCACAGGCACTTAATACCCAAGCAAATTTGCAATTACATACTGGCAAAGCTGAAATTGCGATCGCCAGTTGGCAACAAGCTCAAAAATATTATGAGCAAGCAGGGGACACAATGGGCAGCCTGGGTAGTCAAATCAACCAGGCACAAGCTTTACAAAGTTTAGGATTTTATCGCCGTTCTAAACAACAGTTGGAGGCGCTGACTCAAAAACTCCAAGGGATGCCGGATAATGAAATCAAAGTTAGCGGATTGCGATCGCTTGGTTTAGCCTTGCAAACGATTGGCGACTCTAGTAACAGTCAAGAGGTTTTAGAGCAAAGTTTAGCGATCGCTGACAAAATTGCAGCTAAACCCCACTTGAGTTCTATCCTAATCAGCCTGGGCAAAATTGCCGTTGATTTACAAGATCCAGAAGCAGCATTGGATTACTTTGAACAGGCTCAAGAGGTAGCCACAAATCCTAGCGATCAATTGCAAGCACGTTTGGCTCAATTTAAACTTTTCCTCAATTACGACAAACCAGAGTTTGCTATCCCACTTGCACCTCAACTACTCCAACAACTTGAGGAACTGCCCCCCAGTCATACATCTCTCTACGCAACAATCAATTTTGTTGCCACCGTCAATCACCAGTCAAATCCTAACCAAATCCTACCACTCAAAGATTTGGCGCAACTAATGGCAGTAACAGTCAAGTCTGCACAGCAAATCCAAGATACTCAAGCCCAAGCATACACACTATATCAGTGGGGACAACTTTACCGTCGTACACAGCAGGTATCTGAGGCACAAGAGTTAACTGAGAAATCCCTCAATATTGCCCGTCAACTCCAAGCAAACGATATCATTGCTCAATCTGCTTGGCAGGTGGGACAGTTGTATAAGCTACAAGGCGATCGCGAGAAAGCAATTACCGCCTATACAGAAGCAGTCAACGCCTTAAAGGCGTTGCGCGGGGATTTGGTGGCTATCAACCCTGATGTCCAATTCTCTTTTCGCAGCAGTGTAGAGCCTGTCTACCGCGAACTAGTTGATTTACTTCTCAAAAATCAACCGAGTCAAACAGAACTGATACAAGCTCGTGAATTGATTGAATCCCTCCAAATTGCAGAACTCGATAACTTTTTTCGGGAAGCCTGTTTAGATAGAACTCAGCAGATTGATCAGGTTGATCCCAATGCAACCATCATTTATCCAATCATCTTGCCAGATCGTTTAACAGTAATCCTCTCCAAGGCAGGGCAACCACTCCGTTCATATTTCATTCACAAACCTCAAGCTGAAATTGAGCAGACTCTGGAAAACTTTTTGGTTACTCTCAACCCTGTTTCGGATTCTAAAGATCGGGATCGATTATCCCAACAGATTTATGATTGGTTGATTCGTCCAGCAGAAGTAGATCAAGCATTCATTGATACTAAAACATTGGTGTTTGTTTTGGATGGTCGGTTGCGAAATATTCCTATATCAGCTCTTTCTGACGGTAAACAATATCTGATCGAGAAGTATGCTGTGGCGCTCTCACCAGGATTGCAATTGATGGCTACGCGATCAAACCACATTGGTGCGATCGTGGGTGGCATCAGCCAATCCCGCGCTGGTTTTAGCGCTTTGCCCGCTGTGGAATCAGAAGTGAAACAAATCTCCAAGGCGATGTCTTCCTCTCTGTTGCTGAACCAGCAATTCACCAGTCAAGCCCTTGCTGAACGGGTAAAATCTAGTAGCGCAGGTATTGTCCACCTCGCAACCCACGGACAGTTTAGTTCTCGCCTCGAAGATACTTTCTTGCTCACTTGGGATGGACAAGTCAACGTTAAGGAGTTATCTGAACTCTTGAAAAATCGGGGTAGCGATCCATCGAAAGCCATTGAGTTGCTGGTACTAAGTGCTTGCGATACAGCAGCCGGAGACGATCGCGCCGTCCTGGGATTGGCGGGTTTGGCTGTCAAATCTGGCGCTCGCTCAACTGTCGCCACCCTATGGCCTGTCAGAGATCGGGCAGCTGCCATGCTCATGACTCGCTTCTATGACCAACTGCGACAACCTAAAATCACTAAAGCCGAAGCACTAAGACAAGCACAAATTGATCTAATTCGCCAAACCGATTTCCACGATCCGTTCTTTTGGTCTGCCTTTGTTTTAATCGGCAACTGGATTTAGATACGTAATAACACGGGGTTTATCGCAAATTAGCTAGACTGTTTTTTTACATTAATTTTGTTGATCATCGCTTATACTGATGGTAGAAGTTACCTAACGTGACTGTTACTTAGACTTATTCTCTAAGCTTCTGGCCATAGTCGAAGGAAACGTATTTTGCATCACGTTGCAATCACATGAGGTCAAACATTATGAAACGTCGATATTTAGCTAGTACATTGAGCGTCATTGCTCTGATAACTAGCAGTGCATGGACTAGTGCCCATGCTGTTACATTCACCCCGCCTACCAACAGTGGTGCCCCCAGACAATCAACAGGAGGAGCTTCTAGAGGTAGCCTCTTTACACCTAGTGCCGGCAAAGGTGCCCCCAGACAAGCAACAGGAGGAGCTTCTAGAGGCAAGCTCTTTACACCTAGCGCCGGCAAAGGTGCCCCCAGACAAGCAAGTGGGGGAGCTTCTCGGGTTGGTACTTACTACTTGAATCAATCGACTGTAAGCACAACAGAACCAGCAGCGCTAATCGCTCTTTTGCCCCAAAGCTTTTATGGCACAACAGTGTCTGAGCGTCCGACAATTCTGGTGTATCTTCCAGCTTCCAATGCCCAAGAAGCCTTGTTCAGCCTCAAAGATGAAGCTGGTAATATGCAACATCAGATGAGCATTCCAGTTGCAGGGAAAACTGGGGTAATGGCGATCAAATTACCAGCCAATGCGCCCGCTTTAGCTGTTGGTAAAAACTATCAATGGTTTCTAGCGCTCAAAGTAGATGGACAACTCAGCCCTAGTACGCCTTACGTCGATGGTTGGGTGCAGCGTATCCAGCCCAACGCTGAGTTGGCAGCAGAAATGCAAGAAAAAGATGCTCTAAAACAAGCTACAGCTTTGGGTAAAAACGGTGTTTGGTATGACTGTGTGGCAACACTTGCAGCGACATACACAGCCCAACCTAACAATGCAACTCTCCGCAAACAATGGGAAGAACTTCTGTCCTCAGTAAGTTTAAAGGAGATTGTAACAGCAAATTTATTGGCATCAACCAACTAATGCCAATTTGGGCATTGGGGATTGGGCATGAGGCATGGGAAGAGACAAGGTAGACAAGGGAGAGGGGGGAGACAAAGAAGAAACTTATTCAGTTATTCCCCCTTTTTCTCCTTCTTCCCCTTGTCTTCCTCTTCTTACGAGTCGTGACGCGTAGAGTATGTCAATTCCACCCAGTCCCCAGTCCCCAATCCCCATCCCCCTTGTATGGCACAAATATGTGGCGCAGATTCCAGGCTTTAATCCAACGCACTCGCAGCATTTTGATTATTACTCCCAGCGTTGCCTTGACGGTTATAGTTGGGCAATCGTTGGGACTTTTCAATTTATCGGAATGGAAAATCCGCGACGAATGGGTTCGTCAGCGATCTTCACAGGCGATCGCTGACGAAATTGTGATCGTCACAATTGATGAGCGCGATATCCAATCAGTGCGTAAATGGCCAATTCCAGACTGGGCGCTGGCACAATTACTAGAAAAAATCCGATCGCAGCAACCCCGCGCCATTGGACTGGATCTCTATCGAGATTTACCTGAAGGAAGCGGACATGATCAACTTGTGCAAGTCTTTGACAACACTCCCAATTTAATCGGAGTTGAGAAAATTACCGGTGAACGCGTTAATCCTCCACCGGAATTGAAAAAAAAGGATCAGGTAGGATTAGCAGATTTAGTCTTAGATGGCGATCGCTTTGTGCGTCGCGCCCTCCTCACAGCCGAAGATGCTAAAGAGCAAAACACTATTAAAGCAGGACTGGCAACCCTTGTCGCTCTAAAGTACCTCGAAGCTGAAAAAATTAGCTTAGAAAGCATTGATCCCCAAAAACAAAAGTTCCGGTTGGGCAAGGAAATTTACTTGCCACTGCAAAATCAAGAAGCAGGTTATACTGATGCCGATTTAGGAGGCTATCAAATTCTGCTCAATTGGCACGGTTCAGAAACAGCATTTCGCACAGTTCCCATGCGCGATGTGTTAGCAGGGAAAATTCCGGCAAATTTGATGCGCGATCGCATGGTATTTATTGGTTCAATTGCCTCCAGTACCAATGATTTTTTCAGCACACCCTTCTCTTCCTGGATATCTGCTCAAAAACCGACTCCAGGTGTGGTTGTTCATGCCAATATTGCTCATCAACTAGTACGAGGGGCAAAAACAGGAAAATCCAGTTTACACGGTGTTTCTGGCACTTTTATGTCACTGTGGATTGTTTGGTGGTCTGTTGTTGGTTCTACTGGTAGTTGGTTGTTATCCAGTAGCAAGCTGCGGATTCCCGGTGGCAAAATTCTTTGGGCAACTATAGGCATTAGTGGAGCCTTTGTTTGGGGTGGCTATGGAATGTTTTTGCATGGTGTTTTAATTCCGGTAACACCCGCCTTAGCCGCATTTATCGGTAGTGTAATTGCAACAACAAATTCCTATAAACAGCGGAAGTTAGAAGAAACAAATCGCCAACTAGAAATTGCCAATAGTCAACTATTAGATTATTCCAAAACTCTGGAGACAAAGGTCGAAGAACGAACTCATGAATTGGTTGAGGCAAAGCTTGCTGCCGATGCTGCCAATCAGGCCAAGAGTGAGTTTCTCGCCAATATGAGCCACGAATTACGTACACCTCTCAATGGCATCCTTGGTTTCGCCCAAGTACTAGAAGGATCGCCAAATATGACAGCTAAAAACCTCGAAGGAGTCAGCATTATCTACCAATGCGGATCGCACCTTTTAATGCTGATTAATGACATCCTTGATCTCTCAAAAATAGAAGCAAGGAAATTGGATTTGGTTGTCACCAGTGTGCATCTGCCCAATTTCTTACATGGTGTCACCGAGATTTGTGGTATCCGAGCCGAACAAAAAGGAATTACATTTAATATTTTAATTAGCGATCGCCTACCACTTGCCATTGAAGTCGATGAAAAACGTCTACGGCAAGTGTTGATTAACTTGCTGGGCAACGCAATCAAATTTACTGATAGCGGTGGCGTAACGTTCAAGGTAGAGGTGCTGGGGACTGGGGAGCAGAGGGGCAGAGGGGCAGAGGGGCAGAGGGATAATTTTTCACCAATCCCCAATCCCCAATCCCCAACAATCAAGATTCGTTTTCAGATTGAAGATACGGGTATAGGGATGTCACCAGAACAACTGGAAAAAATCTTTTTGCCCTTTGAGCAAGTGGGTGAAGCAGGGCAGCGATCTGAAGGTACTGGCTTGGGATTAGCCATTAGCCAAAGAATTGCGGCATTGATGGGAAGCGAAATTCAAGTGCAGAGTCACATAGGTGAAGGAAGTTTATTTTGGCTAGATTTGACGGTACCAGTGCCACTCACTCATGACTGGCATGGAGGAGCAGTTGCCCCAACCACCCGGAAAATTACCGGAATTCGGGGTAGTGCGCCTCAGATTCTCATTGTTGATGACGATCGCAACCACTGTTCTATGTTGACTAGTTTGTTGCAAGAAATTGGTTGTCAAACTCTAGAAGCGATCGATGGCAAACATGGGTTACGGATGGCTATTGAACACCATCCAGATGTGATTTTGCTTGATTTAGCCATGCCCAATATGGATGGTTTTGAGCTAATGGTTCACTTACAAGAAAATCCGCAAACCTCTTCTATCCCCATTATCGTCTCTAGTGCCAGCGTCTTTGAAGAAAATCGTCAACGGAGTTTAGAGGCAGGGGCAACAGCATTCCTGCCCAAACCCCTCCAGATTGATGAACTACTTAATGGAGTGCGATCGCTGTTAGGAGTGGAGTGGATGTATACCCAATCTTCAACTCAACAATCTTCTCCTAAAGGTGAATTGGTTCTACCATCGCACGATGTTTTGCAACAACTCTATCATCTGGCAATGATGGGAGATATTTCAGCGATCGAGGGAATGTTAGGAGAGCTAACTGAGCAAAACAGTCAGTTAGCTCCCTTTGCAGCAGAGTTAAACAAACTCACTGCCAATTTCCAAACCGGAAAAATCCGTAAGTTCCTCAAATCATTTGTCACAACGGAGTTACATCCATGATCGCTGTTTCTGTCTCGAAACCCATACATATTCTGTTGGTGGATGACAATCCCAACAATCTCAAGGTTCTATCTGAAGCGATTCAGGGGTGTGGCTGGAAAGCTCTCATGGCAACAGATGGAGAGTCAGCGATCGAACAAATAGCTTATGCCCCTCCCGATCTCATTCTCTTGGATGTGATGATGGCAGGTATTGATGGATTTGAAACTTGTCGCAGACTGAAAACCAATCCCATTACTGAGAATATTCCGGTGATTTTTATGACTGCCCTGGCCGATTCTACAGACAAGGTGACAGGATTGGAAATTGGCGCAGTTGACTACATTACTAAACCCTTCCAACAGGAAGAAGTCATTGCCCGTTTAAAATTACACCTAAAAATTTCTCATCTCACTCGGACATTAGAAGAACGAGTGCAAAAGCGCACCGCAGAATTAACTCAATCTCTACAGCAGTTACAACAAACCCAACTACAAATGATCCAGAGTGAGAAAATGTCCACTCTTGGGCAGATGGTTGCAGGTATTGGTCATGAGATTAATAATCCGGTTGGTTTTATTGGCGGCAACGTATCATATATTGAGGAACATATCAATAATCTACTTCGCCTAGTGAGTCTCCAGCAGCAGAAGCTACCGCAGCTAGATCCAGAAATTCAAGAGCTTGTTGAAGAAATCGACTTGGAGTATCTAGCAGAGGATCTGCCGAAGCTACTGGCATCAATGCGCCAGGGAATTACCCGTCTTAAAGATATCAGCCTTTCTTTGAGAACTTTTACTCGTGCAGATATTTCATCTCAAGTGGAGTTTCAGGTTCATGAAGGAATTAATAGCACTTTAATGCTGTTGAAACATCGACTTAAAGGCAATGGCGATCGCCCTAAAATCCAAGTCATAACACAATATGGTGAATTACCGCCAATTAGTTGCTATCCCGGACAACTGAACCAGGTGTTTATGAATATCATCGCCAATGCCATTGATGCATTTGATGAACTCGATCAAAATCACTCTGATCAAGAGATTACTGCTTATGCGAACATCATCACCATCACCACATCAGTTGATACTCAGCAACAAACCGTTACAATTTGCATTCAAGATAACGGCCCCGGTATGCTTGCTGAGGTACAAGCTAGAATTTTTGAGCAATCTTTCACAACCAAGCCCGTAGGTAAGGGAACCGGGCTGGGATTAGCGATTAGCCACCAAATTATTGTTGAGAAACACAATGGGCAAGTGAACTGCTTGTCAATCCCCGGTGAGGGGACAAAGTTTATTATTACTCTACCCATGTAACCCACACAGAAAACTACCCTTTAGATTCTTCTTGAGAGTACAGCGATCGCCTTTTAGACAGTTAAAAATCTAATGAGAGAGTGCGTCAGCGTAGGTATCGTTAAATTGTCAATTACTACGGAAATTTCTCTTGCGTTGTTTGTGCCTTGCGACTTCTTTGCGCTTGTGTTTTTCCAAAGGCGTTTCAAAGTGACGATGCTTTCTCATATCTGGGAAAATACCTGCTTTGGAAACTTCCCTCTTAAATCGACGTAAGGCTGACTCAATTCCTTCATTTTCGCCCACAAATACTTGGGTCATTTTCATCTCCTACTTAATTGATACTAGGCACTTTTAACAAGAAAAGCACTTTTTCTCCTGTCTCCTGTTTTTTGCCTCCTACCTCCTTCACGCCATCCAGTAGAGTGGAGCGCAAAAAGGGCAGATAATGATTCTGCCCTTAAGACGTTAAAACTTAATTTTTGATCTTAATCTTGAAGTTTAGTAGCGATTTCTGTTATATCCACCGCCACCACCACTGTTGCCTCTGTTCCCACCACCAAAGGAACCGCCTCTATCTTCTTTGGGTTTAGCCTTATTTACTTTGAGATCGCGTCCCATCCACTCAGCCCCATCAAGAGCATCAATGGCAGCGGTTTCTTCAGCTTCTGTGCCCATCTCTACGAAAGCAAAGCCACGTGGACGACCTGTTTCACGGTCAGTAGGCAATTGAACACGCTTTACAGTACCATGTTCAGCAAAAACAGAATTGAGGTCTTCTTGTGTGACCTCGTAGGATAGATTACCTACATAAATTGACATGCGTTATCTCCAAAATCATAGGTGTGTAGAGATTTAGATTTCGGAGACAAGCTTGTTAAGACCAAAAGGGAAAAGCCTGTCAATACTAAAAACAAACACTGTAACCGAATTTTATTCTCACTTGATTACCTTAGCACATCATTCAGTTCTTACCCACCGTAAAAAAGGAAGTACTAAGAGTTCAGAGAGCTACGGGCGGTATTGGGGATTGGGTATTGGGCATGGGAATTAGGAAAAATTTAGTTTCCAGTCCCCAGTCTCCAATGCCCAGTCCCTAATCACCCTCAATATAATTAGCAGAAATTCCCCAAATAATTGCAAAATAAATGCAGTTCGTCATTGTGATTACTTGGAAATGCCGACTCAACTTGCTGACGCCCAAAATTTACTTTCTGACCTGATCGCCCGCTACTCAAAGCGTGTAGATTATCTGATGATACGCCTTGAAGAAGCAGAAGGGACTGATATCTTGTTGCGTGGCGACAAGGTAGAAACTCTCAGTGAAGGCATCTCCATTGGTGGACATATTCGCGCTTGTTATAAAGGTGGATGGGGATTGAGCTGCTTTAACCAATTGGCGACAATCCAAGATCGTATTGAAGAAGCGATCGCTGCTGCGCGAATGGTTGGTGATGAAGAAACTTTACTTGCACCCATTGACCCGGTGCAAGCAGTGTGCATTCTACCTCTACAAGGCACTGACCCCCGCAAAATCCCCCTCTCGAATAAAAAACAATTATGCGATAGCTATGCCCAATTGCTCAAAAGCGTTGATGGCCGGATTACCACTACTTCGGTGCGTTACGGTGACAGCGCCCAAAAAGTGATCATCGCTACCTCAGAAGGCACTTTGATCGAGCAATCTTGGGTGGATATGGAAATGCGCTTTGCCGCCACCGCTAGAAATGGCGAAACTGTACAAACTGGACGGGAAACTACTGGCTCTCGCAAAGCTTACGAAGATTTAACTGATTTGGATGAACAGGTAAAAAATGCCGCTCAAAGAGCGATCGCCGCTTTATCTCTACCATCGGTGAAAGGCAATACTTACACTGTAGTTATTGACCCAATTCTCACGGGTTTATTTGTCCACGAAGCTTTCGGGCATCTTTCTGAGGCTGATATGGCTTATGAAAACCCCGATTTGCTGGAAGTTATGACCATTGGACGGCGGTTTGGCCCAGAAGAACTGCAAATTTTTGATGGTGCAGCTCCAGAGGGGCATCGCGGCAGCTATTTTTATGACGATGAAGGCACACCTGCTACTACAACTCAACTAATTAAAGATGGAGTTTTAGTTGGACGTTTACATTCTCGTGAAACCGCTGGCAAATTGGAGGAAGCACCCACGGGGAACGCACGCTGTCTCAACTACCACTTTACTCCCATTGTGCGGATGACAAATACCTGGATTGAACGGGGTAAAACACCAGTTGAAGACTTATTCACCGATATCAAAGAAGGAGTTTATGCCCGTAATTGGTTGGGTGGGATGACAAATGGAGAAATGTTCACCTTTAGTGCTGGGGAAGCGTGGATGATTAGGAACGGCAAAATTGCTGAACCTGTGCGGGATGTCACGCTTTCAGGAAATGTATTCCAAACATTAGCGGATATTGAGGCACTTGGTGATGATTTTTACTGGGATGAATCCGGCGGTTGTGGAAAGGGAGGGCAAAATGGTTTGTCAGTGGGTTGTGGTGGCCCTAGTCTCCGAATTCGAGATGTAGTAGTTGGTGGGGAAACTTAGTCAAAATCAAATGACCAATGACCAATGACCAATGACCAATGACCAATGACCAATGACCAATGACCAATGACCAATGACCAATGACCAATGACAAATGACAAATGACTACTTAATCAATTTACTAGCCAGAAAGCGACGTTACGCACATAGGTTTTAATATCTTCTAAGGCGCGTGGCTCTTTTTTCATACCATATCCTGGCGGCTCATCTACAAAAGTGGGACAGCCTTTGTTAATATCCCAGTTGTAATCTACTAAATGATGGAAGCTAGAGTTAGCTACTGCTCGTCCTAGTATATTCCCCTGTTTATCTTGATGATGCTCGATCGCCACAACCAGATTGAAGTTACGATTTGTAATTAAACTTTTACCGAGGGCAATTACCCTCCCATTTGCATTGCCAGAAGGTACGCCAATACCGCCTTCGTGGGGATGTGTTGGGAAAAATTCGATACTTCCAGTAGGTGAATTGGGATTTTTTAAAAGTTCGTGAATGGGTTCAACAATGGTAATTTTTTGATAATCGCCGTTAGCTCCAGAATGATAGTTAGGCCAGGAGATATAAGTTGTGTATGAGTCATCTCGACTCCAGCGAGATTCATCGGGATCGGGATTTTTGGTGTTGAAATAGTGGACATCACCAATGTCAACTAAACCACACATCGAACAGCCCATATCTTGATGATCGCGTGTTGTCAAAATACCGCCGCCGCGTTGCCGAAAAGCATTAATCCCAGCGATGTCTTTGTCGGTTAAACCTTTATCTACCTCTAAGCCAAATAGCCAAAGTTCATCAAAATCTGATTTGTCGAGACTACTTAAAACTGAGTCACCATCTACTCCATCTGATTCGTAATCACGTCCCGTCACTTCAAATAAGGAGTTTCCTGCTTCGTCTTTAATCGATGCTAAGTAATCTTGTAACATCGAAAAACGAAAAATGCTCCAGTCATCTTCAGTCGTAGGAATCGTAGTCTGCAAAAGAATACGAATTGGTTTTACCATAACCTCTACCAGACGAACACCATAATTGAGTATAGCGATCGCTTTGCACTAATTTTGCACTAATTTAAATTTTAAAACCTCTCAACATCCCTCCCAAGGATGAAAATAACTCACAACTCTAGGTAGTAGCGCTAGTAGTTGAGAGTGGCTAATGTAGAAAAAAGTAATACTATATTCAATCTGGGTTGATTCATCACACTAATCTTCACGTGGCGCGTACTGATGATTTACTGCCTGTCTGAGTAACCTAAGATAGCATCAATTAAACGTTCCTTAGCACAGCAGCGACAGATTATGAAAGCAGATCAACTCCTGAAAAACTATGCCGCAGGTGTCAGAGACTTTACTGGTGTCAATTTGAGCGAGGCAAATTTAAGGGAAGCCGATCTCAGTGGTGTAATTTTAGATAGAGCAATTTTAGATGGAGCTAATCTAAGTCACGCTAATTTAACCCAAGCTAGTTTGATTGAAGCAGACTTAAATGGAGCAGATTTGAGCAATACTGATTTGAGTGGTAGCAATTTAAGCGGAGCTATTTTGGATGGAGCTATCTTGGATGGAGCAGCTTTAGATGGGGCTAATTTAAGTCAAGCGGATTTGACGGTTGCTAAGTTGATTGAAACTAACTTGAGTGAAGCGGATTTGCAGGAAGCAAGCTTGATAGCGGCAAATTTGGATGGAGCCAATTTGAGTGGTGCAGACTTAACTGTAGCTGACTTATCCCAGGCAAATCTCACTCAAGCAGATTTGAAGCAGACAAATTTGAGTGGAGCAAATTTGGATGGAGCCAATATAGAAGGGACAATCCTAGATGAGAATGTTTAAGTGTTAACTACTTTCATCTTGTTCCCATACTTTGTATGGGAATACTTTTATCTGGGCTACTGACTCTATCAACCAGACAGAATAAAACTGCTGTAAGTCTTTCTAGTAGGGCTGGAGAGTGTGGAAATAGAAAAAGCGATCGCATCCTCGCTTTCCGAAATTCCTTAGTGTTACACTGTAGTCAATATCAAACCTCATCACAACTCCAATGAAATAGCTCAAATGAAGTAGTACCAAACACCCGTTGCGCGCAAGCAACAAATGTCAACGAAGAATAAACGCAACTAGTTTGACAGGGTTACTTCACATAGTCATTACTCGTATCTACAATAAACCGCTTGACAAGTGTCTACGGCTGAGTTTTTATTGCGTCTAATCTATCCGCAATTGTCGCGAATATGCGGGTGGAAGTTTGCGAATTGAGGTTTGAAAAGAATGCCGAAAAAATCAATATTATTAGCTGAGAATTTAGCCTATAATCTCAGCTTAGACAGAACTTTATTTCAAGGAGTTGATGTGAGTATCGAGGCGGGCGTTCGCATTGCTTTAGTTGGTCGCAACGGGGTAGGAAAATCAACCCTTCTCAAGATACTTGCAAGTCAACTCAGCCCCAATACAGGCTCAGTTTTGCGTCATGGCATGGTCTATTATTTGCCACAAATCAGCACTGTCAGGCAAGAAATTACAGCAGAGACAGTGCTTAATTTTTTGATTTCTATCTCTGATGAATGGTGGAATATTGAGGAGATTTTACAAGCACAATTCCATACAGCACTTGATTTATCTTTACCAATTACTAACTTGAGTGGTGGAGAACTTACTAAACTATTTCTGGCAATTGGTTTAGCTCAAAAACCAAACTTGCTGTTACTTGATGAGCCAACAAATCACATGGATTTGCAAGCTTTAGAAAGCTTAAAGCAGTTTCTTCAAAATTTTACAGGTGCTTTTGTAATTGTCTCGCATAAGCCTTTTTTCTTAGACCAAGTGACAGATGTCACCTGGGAACTTACACCTGCTGGTATGAAAGTATATGGCGGTAATTTTTCGCACTATCGAGAGCAGAAAGAAATAGAGTTAGAAGTCGCATTGCGATCGCACGAAGCCGCCAGAAAGGAACTAAAACGTACCCAAGCCACAGCGATGCAAGAACAGCAACGCGCAGCCCAATCTAGTCGCAACGGTCGCGCCAAGTTTTTGAATGGTAGTATTGATAGAATGGCAGCAGGACTAATTAAAACTAAAGCTGAGGCTTCTACCGGAACTGCGAAGAAGAAACATGAAGCAGCAGTAGCCAAGGCTAATCAAAAGGTTGCAGAGACGAAAGTCAAAACTACCAAAGTCACGAGTATTCAGCTAGAAGAAAAAAATCCAAAGCGCCGAAATCTCATTAATATCCAGGGTGCAAATCTTAGGATATCAGAGCGTCTATTGATTCAAAATATTCAACTGTATATATCATCTGGCGATCGCATAGCCATTATCGGCGCAAACGGTTCTGGTAAATCGAGTCTGGTAAAAGCAATTTTGGGGATGGAAAACCAAACAGCAGTTTTGGAATCAGGTGAGGTTTTGCTCACACCAGCGATGAAAGCTGTATATCTCGATCAAACTTACGAATTGGTAAATCGCCAATACACAATTCTGGAAAATATGCAAGTAGCCAATCCTAATCTTAGCTATCAGCTTTTGCGTCAACAACTAGGACATTTTCTCTTTAAATATGATGACGTTCACAAAAGCGCTTCCATACTGAGTGGGGGTGAATTAGCAAGATTAGCGATCGCCATGATTAGTATCTCAGAAATCGATCTACTGATTCTCGATGAACCAACTAATAACCTGGATATTGAAACCGTTGAACAAATGGTGGTAGGTATTAATGATTACCAAGGAGCGCTTTGGGTAATTTCCCACGATATCGATTTCCTCAGCCGGATTAACATTACCCAAGGTTTCAAATTAAGGGAACAAACTTTGCAAATGACGACTTATTTACCGAGTACACCAGAGCAATATTATCGAGAGTTGCTGGAATGCCATAAATAAAGCGATCGCCAACGCCAAATTTCTGGCTCTACAATAGAAGCCGCAAAGCATACAGGCAAGTTATAATTCTCTTGCGGTGCAACGTAACAAAAATTTATGAGTAATCCCCTTGTGCAAGCCTTTTTCGTAGGCAGAGCGGTAGCAGAAGTAGTTAATGAGCGTTTAGAGGTCGCCTTGACCGATGCTTTGAGCGATCTGGGCAAATTTGATGCGGAAGCTAGAGAGCAGCTGCGCCAGTTTACAGAAGAAGTCCTAGAGCGGGCAAATCGGGCAGCAGAATCAGCTAATGCTGGTCAAGCTACCGCAGGTAGTGGGCAAGCTAGCTCTGATTCCGGTGACTTGCAAGCAGATATTGACGAATTAAGAGCAGAAATTGCCCTGTTACGAACAGAATTGCAACATTATCGCCGAACTTCTGCATAAATATTTAGTCATTAGTCATTGGTCATGAGTCATTAGTCAAAAATTATGCACGAATGACAAAAGACAAATGACAAAGGACACTTAAGAAAAAACAGTTTAGGAATCAGAGTGTCTTTTCTTCCAAGTGATTCGGTTGCAAACCAACGGTACACAAAGTATATGGAACAAGGTTATTCAGAGAAGGCATACCGTTGGAATCGGGAAAAATACTCTAGCAGACGGCGTTTTGTGGACATTTGGTCTTTTGTCTTGACCTTATTGTTCAAACTTTGGCTATACAACAAATCTTGGAGTTATCCGGGTGGTGTGACTGAGGCAAAGCAAGCTGCAAGACGCAAAACCCAAGCGGTTTGGATTCGCAATACCCTACTGGATTTAGGCCCAACCTTTATCAAAGTTGGGCAACTGTTTTCTACCCGTGCTGATATATTCCCTGGTGAATATGTAGAAGAACTAGCCAAGTTACAAGACAAAGTACCGGCATTTAGCTATGAGCAAGTAGAAGCGATCATTGAGAAAGAACTAGGCAAAAAAATTCCTGAACTCTTCCATAATTTTGAACCGATTCCCTTAGCTGCTGCTAGCTTGGGGCAAGTACACAAAGCTGTGCTACATACTGGGGAATCGGTTGTTGTCAAGGTACAACGTCCTGGACTAAAGAAGTTATTTGAAATAGATTTACAGATTCTCAAGGGAATTACCCGCTACTTTCAAAACCATCCCAAATGGGGACGGGGGAGAGATTGGTTGGGTATTTACGAAGAATGTTGCCGCATTCTTTGGGAAGAAATTGATTATCTTAACGAAGGTCGTAACGCCGATACTTTTCGCCGGAACTTTCGCGGCTACGATTGGGTGAATGTCCCCAGAATATACTGGCGTTACGCCACGTCCAGAGTGCTGACTTTAGAATATCTCCCTGGAATTAAAATTAGCCAGTATGAAGCTTTAGAAGCAGCGGGTTTGGATCGAAAAGCGATCGCTCGTCAAGGCGCTCAAGCCTACTTACTACAATTACTCAATAGTGGCTTTTTCCACGCCGATCCTCACCCAGGTAATATTGCCGTCAGTGCAAATGGCGCTCTAATATTCTACGATTTCGGGATGATGGGGCGAATTAAGTCCAACATCCGCGAAGGACTGATGCAAACACTCTTTGGCATTGCCCAAAAAGATGGCGATCGCGTTGTGCAATCTCTGATCGATTTAGGTGCGATCGCCCCAACCGATGACATGGGGCCAGTGCGGCGTTCCGTCCAGTATATGCTGGACAATTTCATGGATAAGCCCTTTGAAAACCAATCAGTCGCCGCAATCAGTGACGACCTTTACGAAATAGCTTATAATCAGCCATTTAGATTTCCTGCAACTTTCACTTTTGTAATGCGAGCCTTTTCTACTCTGGAAGGGGTAGGCAAGGGTCTAGATCCAGAGTTTAACTTTATGGAAGTTGCCAAACCTTATGCAATGCAACTTATTACCGATATGAATGGTTCTGAGGGGAATAGCTTTCTTAACGAATTAAGTCGCCAAGCAGCTCAGGTAAGTAATACCGCCTTTGGTCTACCACGTAGACTAGAGGATACACTAGAGAAGCTAGAGCAGGGAGATATGCGTTTGCGCGTTCGGTCTATAGAAACTGAACGTCTGCTGCGGCGACAGAGCAGTATTCAGCTCTCAATAACCTATTCTCTGTTAATTAGTGGTTTCACACTTTCAGCTACTATCTTAGTAGTTCAGGATTATGTGTGGTTGGCACTGCTGCCTGGTTTAATTGCAGCGGCGCTCTCAGTGATCTTGATCAGACTACTTTTACGCCTCGACCGTTACGATCGTATGTATTAATTGTTGTAATAAAAATTTATGAAACTCAATTTCACGGGTTTTAGCGATCCGGGACTTATTCGTTCTAATAATCAGGATGCTTACTATATCGACCCAGAAGGGCGGTTTTTCGTCGTCGCCGATGGCATGGGTGGTCATGCGGGAGGTGAGGAGGCAAGTCGCATTGCTACTGGAGAAATTCAGGCGTATTTGGTAGCAAATTGGGAATCTTCTAAATCTTCTCAAGAATTGCTAGAGCAAGCTTTGTGGGGTGCCAATGAAGCGATTTTGCACGATCAGCAAAACCATCCCGAACGCGCCGATATGGGTACAACGGTTGTAGCAGTAATTTTTCGTGCCCCAGAGTCGCCCTGGTGCGCTCATGTTGGCGATTCCCGCCTGTATCGCTTGCGAGAGTCGCACTTAGAACAGGTAACGGAAGATCATACTTGGGTAGCACGAGCAATCAAAATCGGTGACATCACTTTAGATGAAGCACGATCGCATCCTTTTCGTCATGTATTATCGCGCTGTTTGGGACGTGAAGACTTGCATCAGATTGATGTGCAACCACTAGATGTAAAAGTTGGCGATCGCTTACTGTTATGTAGTGATGGTCTTACAGAAGAACTTGTCTCACAGAAGATTGCTAGCTGCCTCCAAGACACTCCTTGGCTTGATAAAGCTGCCATCTCTCTAATTGAGGCTGCCAAGGAGCAGGGTGGGCACGATAACATCACAGTTGTTATTGTCTCACTTGAAGAAAATAGTCATTAGTCATTAGTCATTGGTCATTAGTCATTAGTCATTGGTCATTGGTCATTGGTCATTGGTCATTGGAGTTTTGAGCATCATTAATGAGTATCAAAGACTCATTAACGAAGTTTTAAGCCTTATTAATCTTTGTAAAAACTGCATTCTAAAACATATCTCTTCTACTTTCTGCTCCTTTGCTTAGTGACATTCTCCCATGAGCAAAGTCACCAGGGTGCTGGAGATTTCATTGAGGGAGAGAATAAAATCTACGTTGCCAGTTTGAATTGCGGCGGAGGGCATACCGGGAAATTCGGCGGTTTTTAGGTCTTGGACGATAACAGTACCGCCCATTCTTTTTATTGCTTCTACTCCCATTGCGCCGTCGCTACCCGTTCCACTAAGCACAATAGCGATCGCTCTTTCTTTATAAGTGGCTGCAACCGATTCAAATAATAGGTCAGCTGAAGGACGTAAAAAATGTACTAATTCTGATTGTGATAAGGAAAGTGTGCCGTCACCATTAACCAACAGGTGACGATTGGGTGGAGCAACGTAAGCTGTTCCTGGGGTAAGACGATCTCCTTCTTGTGCCTGTTTGACGGTAAGAACGGTGTGCCGGCTGAGGATTTCTGCCATAAACGACGGATGTTCGGGAGCAAGATGTTGCACAATGGCGATCGCGCCTGGAAATTTTGCGGGTAGAGTCGATAGCACTTTAACTATAGCTGTCAGACCACCTGCTGAGGCTGCGATCGCCACAATATCAAAGGCAGCATTATTTAAAGTGAGGTGGATGTTTTTTGGCATTTTCTGCCATCTGAATCATGATTTTACGGCTCTGGCTATCTACGTAATCTTTTTAGTTATGAATAGCATTAATAGGTTACAAACTTTAATTTTCATTCAAATAAATTATACAGTATAGTTCTCCACTAACTGTTGGGTATTGCAGATTTAGCTCTTGTAATTTGGTGCAGATGATATTGGCAACGATCCGGTGGGTAAACTATTTGCGATCGGCATGAATAATATACCAAATTACAGATTAATTCCGCCGCTTTGGCATAGGACGCATCGCTTCACGACCTAAAACAAACATCCCTGTAACACCTAAACTCACAAACCAAACATATTGATACCAGTATTGTCGAATCTTTTCAACCGTGTTGAATTGTGGATGTAACGTGTGTAAATATAGCAGCATAAGCAATATCATAAGCGCCCCAAAACCAACAAAGCTCAAGCCTACAAGAATTCGTGCAGGACGCAGTTCAAAATCACTAATCGTGTCTAAATCAATTTCTGCCAGTTCCTTAAAGGAGTCATCTGCCAAAGATGAGGTCGCTTGGAATCTATTACTCAGTTTTTTTGACAAAATTGGCGACAGTGTTGCTACAGTTGAACGACGTAGCAAAGCCTCAGTATCTCGCAGCAATTCCTACGGCTTACGAGTAGTAAGTGATTGAGCAAACTCTATGTTGTCTGTAGGGGTTGGGGCATTGTTTTTGCTGTTAAAATCCATAGTATGCTTCGGAAAAACCAGGATATAGATAGCCTAGCGAATCAGGAGACAAATGTGGCAAATAATTCGTAATTATGCTCGAATACTCGCTAACGTAATTCGTAATTAATTCGATAAATTACTCATCCATATCTTTTAATGTGGCTAATGCCGACGGAGATAAACGACTGAGATAGCGGAATATCCAGTATTTAAATATCGTATTTAAAATCACAGGAAATGTCGCAATAAATAAAAATATTGCATTTCTACTAGCTGGTAGACCTAAATGTTGTGCCAATGCTTCAAGAATGATTTCCCATCCATGTGGTGAATGAAATCC